>CALMST010000279.1 GCA_937872315.1 uncultured Ignavibacteria bacterium
CATAATTATTTAAGTACAGAGAAACAGACTAAAGTTAAATTCACAGGGGAGAATGTTTTTCTGATGGATGAGTCAAATGAACGAACGATCAGCATTGCTCCGAATACGGATGTGAGGCTTGACTGGAAGATCAGAGTCATTCAGCCGGTAGGAGAGGCAAAGCTTTATGCAGAAGCGCTTACGGATGAAGAATCGGATGCAATGGAAGTGAAAGTTCCGCTGCAGCCAAAAGGACTGAAGATCACTGAATCTGCTATAGCCGATTTTTCTGATCTGAATAAGACCGAAACTAAAACTTTAAATATTCCAACTGGCACAGATCTTCGAAGCAGTCAGATCTCTATATCAGTTGATCCCTCACTTGCATCGACATTGCTGACTTCAATGGATGAGCTGATCGGTTATCCATACGGCTGTGTTGAACAAACCATGAGCAGATTCCTTCCGACAGTTATAGTTGCAAATACTTTCAGAGATCTGAATATCCCGGTAAGCGAAGCAACAGCGAAAGAACTTCCATTGATGGTGAATAAAGGTTTGCAAAAATTGTACGGATTTCAGAATTCTAATGGCGGCTGGGGATGGTGGCAGAATGATGACGGCAATCCTTTTATGACAGCTTATGTAGTTTACGGATTGAATATAGCCAAACAAGCGGGATATGATGTTAATGAAAGTGTTCTGAAAAAAGGAATTTCATCTGTCAAACGTCAGCTTAAATCCTCAGATCTGGAAGCAACTACAAGAGCATATATGATCTACATTCTAGCCGGAATAGGTGAGAAGGATAAACTTGGTGATGAAATAGCAAAGGTAAAATCTTCAGAGATGAATGATTATGCAAGAAGTCTGATAGCATTGAGCTGGAAGCTGATCGGTGATAATAATAAAGCTGAAGAGACATTATCGGAACTTATAAAAAATGTAAAACAAACAGGTGAAGGTGCAGCATACTGGGAAGGACTTCAGTTTCATTACAGATGGCAGAATGATAAAGTTCAGACCACTGCAATGGCTTTGAAAGCGCTTGTGAATATTGACAGCAATTCTGAATTGAAAGATAAAGTAGTCAGATGGCTATTGATGCAAAGACAGGGCACATCCTGGAGGAACACGCAGGAGACAGCTATGATCATATATGCTATGACAGATTATCTTAAGACATCTAACGAACTAAGCCCGGATTATACTGTGAGAGTTACATTAAATGGTGATATAGTATTTGATAAAAGAATGACCTCTGCAGATGTTTATCTGAAAGGAATTCCTGTTGTGATTCAAAATGAAAAATTGAGGGTAGGTGAAAATGAAATAAGAATAGAGAAGGCTGGTGCTGGTAAAGTATATTTTTCATCATCTTTGAATTATTATAATTCATTGAATACAATCTCAGCAGGGGAGGAAGGATTCAGAGTTGAGAGGGAATATTTCAAACTGGAAAAATATGATTCATATATAGACGATAAGATCACCTACAGGAAAAATTATTTTGACGGAAATGTAAAATCGGGCGATGAGATATTTGTAAAACTAAGAGTTCACTCAAAGAATGAAGACTATCAGTATTTCATGCTTGAAGATCCGCTGCCTTCCGGAGCCGAGGTAATTAAAGATGACTGGTCATTTAAGATAGAAGGAGAGAATAATTATGAAGGATACGGATATTATTACTGGAGATGGTGGTATGCGGATAAAGATGTCAGAGATGACAAGGTAACATTCTTTGCCACTTATCTCGGAAAAGGTGTGTATGAGTTTTCATACATAATGCAGGTACAGATCCCGGGTGAATTCAATATCAATCCGGCAAAAGGAATGCTGATGTACTATCCTGAGGTGAACGGGAATTCGGAGAATCTTGTGATGAAGGTGACGGATTAAGAGAAATATAAATTTTAAAATATAAGGAGAGGCGGTTTAAACCGCCTTTTTTTATTTTGGAAAAATTTTTTTAAAAGCGGATGCATGTTCAAAAAATTTTCCGGCAATGAGAAATTGTAGCTTTTCATTATAATTAAAACTTAGCTAACCATTATCAGAGCCGGCAGATTAACACTCAATCCGAAACAATTCACATATACCAATCTCCAAAAGCTCAGAGTATATCAGTTTAAATGATTCCGTGATGAAATTTGCTGCTTCTGCATAAAACAAACTTTATTTCGCAGACTCTGATCCTGTGGTAATCTGTCATGATTTAATATAAAATATTGCCGTAAACAAAATTATATGTATATACATAAAAAATAGTGTTGACACATTAAATGTATATACATATATTTGTATAAATTTTGATTAACAAATTTATAATATGAAAATAGAATCAGAGATCAAACAGGACAGTTTCAGGAGTGAATATCAAAAACTCGCCGTCAATCTGATTTATACCGGGAGCTGGCTGTCACTTAAGAGTCACGGAATGCTTAAGCCTTTTAATCTTACTACACAGCAATACAATATTCTGAGGATATTGAAAGGGCAGCATCCAAATCCGGCAACAGTAAATCTGCTGATAGAAAGAATGATGGATAAGATGTCAAACGCTTCAAGGATTGTTGACAGGCTGGAAGAAAAAAAACTTGTTCTTAGGAAGCAGAAATCTGATGACAGAAGATGTGTTGATGTTATGATAACTGATAAAGGAATTAAATTATTGGAAAAGATAAAATCGACTGAAGAAAACTTTGAAGAGAATTTTAAATTTATAACAATAAAAGAAGCAAAGACACTAAATGATCTTTTAGATAAACTAAGAGGTTAGATTAAATTATAATACGCCGCTTTAAAATAAATTTTAAAAACTAACTTAAAAAAAAATAAAATGGAAAAAATAAAAAGAAACAGTTCAGTATTATTTATAGCTTTAGCATTTGCAGTTTCAACTTTGTACGGTTGTTCAGAGACTAAAGAATTATCCACAAAGGAAGACAATCAAGAGATAATCGCAGCATCGAATAAAGGAAAAAAATCAGAGCTTATTCCTGAGCAAAGCAAACTGGAGTGGGAAGGAAAAAAAGTAACTGGAAAGCATAACGGAACAATAAACATAATCAGCGGAGATCTTACAGAGGATAACGGGAAATTGACAGGCGGTAACTTTGTAGTTGATTTTAACAGCATTAAAGTACTGGATTTGCAGGATGAAGGAATGAATGCAAAATTAACAGGTCATTTAAAGTCGGAGGATTTCTTTTCGGCTGAAAAATTTCCTTCAGGAAAATTTGTTATTACTTCAGCTGCACCTTTAAAAGATGGTTCAGATAACAATTATACAATAAATGGTGATCTTACAATCAAAGGGATCACAAATAACATCTCGTTTCCGGCTAAAGTCAATATTGGTGATAACGGTATAACTGCTTCAGCTGATTTCAACATAGACAGAACATTATGGGATATCAGATACGGTTCAGGTAAATTTTTTGAAGGACTCGGAGATAAAATGATAAATGATGAATTTAATATAAAATTCAAAATTGCTTCAAAATAAAAATTAAAAAAGCATAAGGAGAAAAAAATGGAAAAGGTAATTCATAGAGCAAAAGACAGGGGACATGCAAATCACGGCTGGCTGGACGCGCACCACTCTTTCAGTTTTGCAAACTATTATAATCCTGAAAAAACCAGATTTGGACTATTGAGAGTGCTGAATGACGATGTAATTCAACCCGGAGAAGGTTTCGGTACGCACCCTCATGATAACATGGAGATAGTCACAATTCCTTTAAAAGGTGAACTTGCACACAAAGACAGCACCGGAAATAAAGAGGTCATTCATCGGAATGAAGTTCAAATAATGTCAGCAGGAAGCGGTCTGACACATTCTGAATTCAACAATTCCAATACAGATGAAGTGAATCTGCTTCAGCTTTGGGTGTTTCCGAAGGAAAAAAACATAAAACCAAGATATGATCAGAAAGAGTTTGATCCGTCAGAAAGAATAAATAAAATCCAGACAGTAGTTTCCCCGAATGATGATAAGTCATTATGGATAAATCAGGATGCATATTTTTCACTAACAAATCCGGAAAAAGACAATGAAGTGGTTTATAATATCAATAAAAACGGAAATGGTGTATATGTATTTGTGATAGGCGGTAAAGTTGAAATTGACGGAGATGTATTATCAGGCAGAGATGCAATGGGAATTCAGAATACAGATAAGGTCAAATTGAAAGCGGAAGAAAACAGTGAAGTATTAATTATTGAGGTACCATTAAATTAAAAATATAAACAGGAGTAATTATGAGTGAATTAAAAAATAATATTGGATTAGACAGCAGTCTTACCAAAGATCTGGCAGATAAATTAAATTATCTGCTATCTAACTATCAGGTATTCTATATGAATGCCAGAGGTTTTCACTGGAATATTAAAGGTGATAAATTCTTTGAACTTCATGTCAAGTTTGAAGAATTGTATAATGATGCGTTAATTAAAATTGATGAGATCGCCGAAAGAATATTGACGCTGGGATATTCTCCCGTTCATTCTTTTACTGATTACACAGCGATTTCAAAAATTAATGAGATTAAAAATATTTCGGATGGTAATACGGCAGTTGAATCAATATTGAACGGATTCAAGATTTTACTTGAAGCAGAGAGAGAAATTCTCGAGTTATCTGAAAACGCAAAGGATGAAGGAACAAATTCATTGATGAGTGATTACATTCCTCAGCAGGAAAAACTTGTATGGATGTATTCCTCATATCTGAATTAACTTAGGTTCTGTCCGCGGTTGAAAAAAATAAAAAATTAAATTAATAAAATAATGAATATATTAGGAATATCAGGAAGTATCAGGGAAAAGTCACACAACACGGCATTGCTGAAAGCAGCACAGGAGCTAAAGCCGGATGACATGGAAATAGAAATATACAGTATAGGTGATCTGCCTTTGTATAATGGTGATCTGGAAAAAAATGGTTTTCCGGATAATGTGCAGAAATTTAAAGATAAAGTGTCAGGATCAGACGGTTTGTTAATTGCCTCTCCGGAATATAACTATTCATTTACCGGAATTTTAAAAAATGCAATTGACTGGGCGTCAAGACCGCCGTCAGAAGGATTGTTAAAGAAAAAACCTTTCGCATTAATGGGAGTTTCAGGAGGAATGTCAGGAACCATCAGATCACAGATGCACTTCAGACAGATTGCAGCGCATCTTGATATGACAGCATTAAATAAACCTGAAGTATATATCCCTTTCGGCGGGAAAAAATTTGATGAACATGGAAATCTAACCGATGAGGCAACCAGGGAAAATTTGCAAAAATTCCTTGAAGCATTTAGTAAATTGATATATTCAGTAAGCGAGGAAACACAAGCAGCAATAAACTAAAATTAATGTAAATAAAAAAAATCATGAGAGTTCTGTATATTTTTCCGCATCCTGATGATGAATCATTCGGTCCTGCAAATGCCATGTCAAAACAGATAAGAGAAGGACACGAAGTTTATTTGCTTACACTTACAAAGGGCGGAGCCACGAAACAAAGGCATAAGTATAATTACACCATAGAAGAAATGGGGGAAGTGAGATATAAGGAAATGATAGAAGTGGCAAAAGTTCTGAAACTTACCGGAATGAATGTGCTTGATCTGCCAGACAGCGGATTAAAGGAAATGGATCCGAGAGAAATTGAGAAAGTAATAAAAGTAGAGATTGAAAGTATCAGGCCTGATGTGGTGGTCACTTATCCGGTTCATGGTATCAGCGGATTTCATGATCATCTTGTCACACATGCAGTTGTAAAAAGAGTTTATGCCGAATTGAAAGCAAACTCTCCAAATCTCAAAAGACTTGCTTTTTATACAATTCAAAAGGAATTGGCAGACAAGCCGGGGATGTTTAATTTAAGCGGATCAGCCGAGGATGAAATTGATTGTATATATGAAGTTGATAAGACTGATATTGAAAATTCAATAAAAGCACTTGACTGCTATGTTACATTTAAAGAAACTATTGATGCGAGTGATATTAAGAATAAGATAACTGATAAAGTTTATTTTGAATTTTATCAGGAAGATGGCAAGGAAAAACTAAGTGACATATTCGAAAAACTATAATATTTACCAATGAGTAAAAAAATAAAATATGAATTCATGGTAGAGATCGATCTTCCTCTGACAATGACTGATGAATTCATTGCATTGATACCGGAACAAAGATCTATAGTTTCAGAACTTTTAAGTGAAAAAGTATTAACTTCTTATTCTGTTTCACTTGAAGGCAGAAAATTATGGACCACAGTAATAGGAGAATCAGAAAACGATGTAGCAGAAGTTCTGATGGACTTTCCTATCATTGACTTTTGCGGGTACAAAATATTCAGACTTACGTTTCACAATAATGCTGACTTTATTATACCGCAGTTTTCACTTAACTGAAAGAGAAATTTAATATAAAAATCAGATGAATTTAATACCGGAAAATACAAAAATACAAAGCACAGATCTGCGCGTCCGTGATCTGAATGCATCAGTTTATTTTTATTCGGATCTGATCGGATTTAAGATTATTGATAAAAATGATACTGAAGCAATCCTGTCTTCTTCGGGTGAACTTCCTTACCTGATTAGGCTGACAGAAGACAGATCCGCTCCAGTGAGAATGAAAGGCTCAACAGGTCTGTATCATATGGCATTTCTTTTTCCTGACAGAAAAGAACTGGCGAGGGTCTTTATGCGTTTGTTTAAAAATAATATAAAGTTTCAGGGATTCTCTGATCATCTCGTCAGTGAAGCAGTTTATCTTTCTGATCCGGACGGTAACGGAGTAGAGCTTTATGCAGATAAGCCAAAGAATCAGTGGCAGGAGAGTCACGGGCAGATCATAATGGATACCCTGCCGCTGGATCTGAGCATAATTACAAATGAACTTGATGATCCCGATGTTTGGGAAGGTGTTCATCCGGATACAACTTTAGGTCACATACATTTAAATGTTTCGGATATTAGAAAAGCGGAAGAGTTTTATAATGAGATTATCGGATTCAGAATTACCAACACTCAATTTCCCAAAGCCCTGTTTTTAGGAGCTGGAGGATATCACCATCATATCGGAGCGAATACATGGATGCTTGACAGAAGAGCAAAAGCAGATGAAAGTTCTCTGGGACTGATTTCTTATACAATCAGCATTCCGGATAAGAATTATGCAAATTCAGTTTATGAAAGAGCAGAAGAAAATAATATGAAAGTTGATTCAGATGAAAATGGTATTTCAGTAAAAGATCATGACAATATAAAAATCAGGATCATTTCATAAATTTATTCAAACCGGCAACATCACTGCATCCTGTAAATTTTGCATAATTATAAATATTTAATTTAAGCTTTTCATCAAAAGAACCGGTTCTCCCGAAGTTTTCTTCGAAATGCAAATTCTTAACAATAAAAGTATCCGATGAACGGTCGGATTTTGCGTCAAGTCTGCCCGCAAATTTATTCCCGGACAGTACCGGAAGACAGTAATATCCGTAAATCCTTTTCGGCTCGGGTACATAGCATTCAATGGTATATTCAAAATCAAATATCTCTTTGAGCCGTTTGCGGTTAATAACAATATTATCAAAAGGAGATAATATGTGAATACCGTTATTTTTCATTTTCAAATTAAGTTTTCCCAAGATGCTGTCATTTGTAAAATAAGGAAATTTATTTTTTCCTAAAGAAATTTTTTTTATCAGATTATTTTCTTCAAGTTTATATAAAACTGATTTAAACAGTTTAGAATTGAATTTTCTCTGATAAGTAATTTCTTTTTCTGAGACAATCGCATTTGAGTCTATTGAAGTAAGTATGAGGTGTTCATAAAATTCCGATTCTGATGGAAATTGAGTATCAGTATTCACAGGTAAAACTCTAGATGTAAGATCATAAACCTTCTGAAAACCGATTCTTTCTTTGACCATCAGATCTCCTTTATGGAAAAGAAAATCGAGAGCATCTTTAGCCGGCTTCCAGTTCCACCAGCCATTTGCTTTACTGCCGTCACCTTCAAAATCTTTGGATTGCAGAGCGCCTTCGCTTTTAATTCTGTCCAATACGTAATTTATAACTTTTTTATTTGCTTTTCCCCAAATTTTATATTTATCCGAATATCTTTTTTTCCGGATCAGTGAAAATCTGAAGTCTTTAATAGGAAGATAAGCTGCGGCATGACTCCAGTACTCGAAAATTTTTTTGTTTTTCATCAGTTTATCAAGCATCGGACGTTCATATTTATTCATCCTGCTCCATAGAATATGATGATGGGATCTTTCCACTACGGAGATGGTGTCAATCTGAACATAACCCAGAGTTTCAATAATATTTAGTAATTGTTCAGAGCTTTTCGGAATGTTTCGGGAATTCAGAAGCTGCTTTGAAATTATGAGTTCGCGTGCTTCCTGAACAGATATACTGTCTTGCTGCATTTTATAATAAGTTCTGATTTATATTTGGAAAGGTTCTGAATTTATCGCTGAAGTCTGAAATTATTTTTTTGAATTCAATATATGCCTGATTATGATCTCAGCATGTTCAATCGAATTCTCAATAAAATATTTATCCGTATTCTTTCCGCTGCAGACAACACCAGCCAGATAAAGTCCCTGAAGATTAGTTTCATAAGATCGTTTGTCAAAAACCGGAGTGTTATTCTCATCAAGATCTATTCCGATCTTTTTTAAGAATTCAAAATCAGGATGGTAACCTGTCATTGCAAATACAAAATCATTATCAATTTCAATATCTCCGTCAGGTGTTTTAATCAAAACACTTTTTTCTTTTATCTCTTCTACCCGGGAATTAAAAAAAGCGTTTATGGAATTTTCTGATATTCTGTTTTCAATATCAGGCTTTACCCAATATTTTATTGAAGGTTTTATTTCATTTTCCCGGATAACCATTGTAACTTCCGCTCCCACTCTGAATAATTCGAGCGCAACATCCACTGCGGAATTGCCTGCTCCTATCACAAGTGTCTTGTGATAAGCATAAGGGTGAGGTTCATCAAAATAATGTTTTACTTTAGTAAGATCTTCGCCTTTGATATTCATATAATTCGCATTGTCATAATAACCTGTGGCTACTATGATATACTTTGCTATATAAATGTCTTTATCGGAAGTAACTTTATAAACGTCATTTTCTTTCTCAACTTTAATAACTTTCTCATAAGTATTTATATTCAGGTCATAAGCATTCTTAACTCTTCTGTAATATTCAAGCGCTTCCCGCCGGGTTGGTTTTATGCCGTGAGATACAAACGGCACATTCCCAAGTTCGATCTTCTCCGATGTAGAGAAGAAGGTCATGTTTGTCGGATAATTAAAAATAGAATTCACTATGCTGCCTTTTTCAATAAGCAGATAATTTAGTCCGTGCTTTTTAGCCTCTATGCCGCAGGCTAACCCGACCGGCCCTGCGCCGATGATCAGTACGTCAAGTGGTTTTGTCAATTGTGTTTAATTGTAAATTTGAAACTAAATACTCGTAATTCATATAATTCCTGAATCTGATTCTGAATTAAAAATTCCAAATCATCAGACTTCTGTCACCTGTATCATGTTAGCCGATTCCGAATCAGAGAATGGCATAGGAGCAATGAGAACAACTCTGTCTGATTTATTTAAAATATTATATTTAAGAATACTTTCCCTTATCATAGTAAATGTTAAATTATAGTCGGGATTTTTTTCGATCATGATTGATTCAACACCCCAAATAAGTTTACATTTTCTTATAATATTTACATCATGAGTTGCGGAAATTATTTGCGCATTAGGTCTGTGGTTTGAAAGTAACATCGGTGATTTGCCGTTATGAGTAATTGTGATGATAGCTTTTGCATCGACTCTTGTTGCAATTTCAGTCGCTGAGTTGCATATGGTATGTAAAGTATTCTCAGGTGAATCTTCAATAAATATTTCTTTAAAGTATTTGGTCTTTTTTTCAGTCTCGGTTTTCTGAATGATCTTCTTCATTGTCTCAACCGTAATAACGGGATATTCACCTGTGGAAGTTTCTGCAGATAGCATTACACAATCCGTTCCGTCGAATATAGCATTAGCTATATCCGAAGCTTCTGCTCTTGTAGGGGTAGGGTTGTGTATCATAGACTCCAGCATTTGAGTTGCGGTTATAACAGGTTTAATTTTTTCATTACACTTATTGATAATCATTTTTTGAATGAGCGGTACTTCTTCAGTTGATATTTCAACTCCCATGTCACCGCGTGCGACCATTATTACATCCGATACTTCTATAATTGAATCAATGTTTTCCACTGCTTCAGGTCTTTCTATTTTGGCAATTATCGGTTTATCAATATTATCAGAATTCAGTAATTTTCTCAGATGTGTAATGTCATCTGCGACTCTTACAAAGCTCATTGCAATAAAATCTATTCCGTTCTCAAGTCCGAATTTAAGATGTTCCAGATCATTTTCCGTAAGCGGATTAAGATTCAGTTTTGTTTCCGGAAGATTTATCCCTTTTTTTTCTTTAAGAATTCCGCCGTTAATGATCTCACAAACTGCTTCTCCTTTTTTTTTATCAAGAGAAGTAACTTTAAGTTTCAGATTTCCATCATCAAGGAGAATTGATTCGCCTATATCCAGATCATTTATAAGACCGGGATAATTGGACGATATGATCTGATCATTGCCTATAACATCTCCGGTGGTAATTGTTATATCCCAACCGGGAATCAGATCTATAAAACCTTTTTCAAGTCTGCCTACTCTGATCTTAGGACCGGGAAGATCCTGGATTATTGCAATGAGTTTTCCTTTTAACTTTGCAGCTTCTCTTATATTTTCAATATATTTTTTATGGATATTGTGAGTACCATGGGAAAAATTCAGTCTGGCTGCATCCATTCCGGCATCTATGAGTTCACATATCTTTTCTACGGACTCAACAGCCGGTCCGATCGTACAAATAATTTTTGTCTTTTTATAAATCAATTTTTATGTTTTTTACTTGTTAATTAGAAGTTAATTTCTAAACAATTTGTATTATGAAATATAATCCAGATCAAATTTCTAAAACATGATCCTTAAAGTCGGATTCATAATTGTTTTGCAAAATATTCATTCATAAACATTATAAAAAGTTATATATAAATGAAAAATCTAAAAGGTAAAATTGTATTTATTACAGGCGCAACCAGCGGGATCGGAAAAGCTTCTGCTTATAAATTCGCAGAGATCGGATGTGATCTGATTCTTGCAGCTAGAAGATCTGATCGTCTTGAAAAAATTTCAGATGAGCTCAGATCAAAATTCGGAATTGATGTTCTTACCATTCAACTGGATGTTCAGAATTACGAAGAAGTTAAATCCGGAACTGATGGACTTGAAGGTAAATGGAAGAGAGTATATCTGCTTCTGAACAATGCAGGACTTGCAAGAGGAATGGCAAGTGTAAAAGACGGTTCGGTGCAGGACTGGAATGAAATGATCGATACAAATGTGAAAGGACTCTTGTATGTGTCTAAATGTGTCATTCCTCTTATGTTACACAGCAAAGAGGGACATATTATCAACATTGGTTCGATAGCCGGTCATGAAGTCTATCCCAATGGTAATGTTTATTCCGGTACAAAGCATGCGGTCGATGCTATAACTAAAAGTATGAGAATGGAATTACTGGATTCACCGATCCGGGTTTCGACAATTGATCCGGGGCTGGTGGAAACTGAATTCAGTGTTGTAAGACACAGGGGAGATGAAGATAAAGCAAAACTTACTTATGAAGGTTATACTCCGTTATCTCCTGATGATATTGCCGAAGCGGTCTTATTCGCAGCGACAAGAAATGATAATTTTGTAGTAGCAGAAATGGTTGTTTTCCCGAAAGCTCAGGCGGGAGTGAGGGATGTTGTCAGAAAAGGGTAAAGTATCCGGTGTCAGGTATTAAGTATTAAGTATTAAGTATT
>CALMST010000280.1 GCA_937872315.1 uncultured Ignavibacteria bacterium
TCAACATACGATATGTTGATTGGTGTTGCATTTTAATACAGTACCTTTGAGTCTTTGAGGCAAAAAAATAGTTTCGGAAAATAAACATTTAACATTAACAAAAATGAGCATAGATAAATATTTCGAAGCCAATAAGGCTTCATGGAATGAAAGCGTAGCAATTCATAAGAATTCCGAATTCTATGAACTGAAAGAATTCAAACAAGGCATGAACAAACTTCATGATCTCGAACGAGAAGAACTCGGAGACATAAATGGTAAATCGGTTCTTCATCTGCAGTGCCATTTCGGTATGGATACTCTCTCTCTTGAAATGCTCGGAGCGGAAGTCACGGGAGTGGATTTTTCGGAAGAAGGGATAAAGGCTGCCGAAGAGATCAGGGATGAACTCGGAATGAAAGCGGATTTCATTTTATCTGATGTTTATTCTCTGCCGGAAAAGCTGAATAAAAAATTTGATATAGTTTATACTTCATATGGAGTGTTGATATGGCTTCCTGATCTGGATAAATGGGCGAAAGTGGTCAGCCGGTTCCTGAAAGATGACGGATTCTTTTATATGGCAGAAATGCATCCTTTCTCTTATGTGTTCAATAATGATAAAGATGCGAAAGAACTTGAAGTAAGATACCCGTATTTTAAAAAACCCGAACCGCTGGTTTTTGAAGATGAAGGATCCTATGCGGATAAAGACGCAAAGTTTGTTCACAAGATCTCGTATGAATGGGTACACAGCCTGTCCGATATTTTTATGGCTTTGATCAATGCCGGACTGAAGATTGAGTTTTTTCACGAACACCCGTTCACGGTTTACCAACAGTTTCCCTGGATGAAAAAAGGTAAGGACAGATATTACAAAATGGATGAGGAAATTCCTCTGTTGTTTTCGCTGAAGGCGAGAAAACAGTAGAGACGAATTTATTGAGTCCTTTATAATTCCGTTTACAATATTGAATATTAAAAAACCGAAAGAAATATATTCTCCCGGTTTAACATTCTTAAAGTAATTGGATTTAATTCCTTAAGCTTAATTCAATACTTATTTGATCAGCATCATTTTCCTGATAGATTCATAACTTCCTGCTTTGATCTTGTAATAATAAATTCCGCTTGGAAATTTCGAAGCATTGAATGAAACAATATATCTTCCGGCTGATTTATTTTCATTTATCAAAGTCGCTATTTCTTTACCTAATACATTATAAATTTTTATTGAAACAAAGTTATCTGTTGGAAGATCATATTGAATATTGGTGTTTGGGCTGAACGGATTCGGATAGTTTTATTTTAATGAATATTCTTTTGGAATTTCATTTTCATCTGAAATGAATAATCCGTCTTCTTCTTCCGGTCCAATTGATATACTCGATCTATTCCAACCCTTAGTGCTGGCAAAGTCGGATAATACTGATTTATCATTATATTGGGCGGAGTATTTCGAATAAAATTCGAAAAACTTTTAACCTTTCGCACAGGTAAGAGCTTCCGCCCGGTTTTAAATTTTTAAAGAGATTTTATATTTAAGGACCTCTTATCACTTTAAATATTATTTTTATTTCAAAAATATCATCCGTTTAGTTTCAATTTTTTCACCGCCTGCAATTAAAGTATAAAAATATACCCCGCTATTTATATCGGAAGCATTAAAGTCTATTTCATAATTTCCTGGATTCTGAATTATGTTAACAAAAGTCTGAATCTCTATTCCAAGAACATTAAATATTTTTACCTCAATAAAACTTCGTTTATTAATTGAATATTTAATTTTAGTATTTGGATTAAATGGATTTGGATAATTCTGCTCAAGAATAAATTTTTGTGGTTCTTCAGAATTAGATATTCCTACTAATGTCTGACCTCCGTTAGTTGTATTTATTATTTTTCCACCTCCACCTGTTATCCAACATATAGAGTCATTATATAAAAACATCGAAGACATAAAAGCCGGAGGAAACATCCCTGAATTTTCTCTTTTCCATTCAGTTCCTCCATTAGTTGATTTATATAAATATCCATATTCACAACCTACAAATCCAATATTTTCTGAACTAAAATTTACTACTCTCATGGATATTGATTGAGGGAATAATGGTATTGTATAAATTGTATCCCAGGAACTGCCAAAATCAGTTGTTTTAAAAATTCTATTGTCAGTACCTACAACCCATCCTATGATATTATTTACAAAAGATAATTTATAAAACGTCGGTATTACAAAACCTATAGGCATTACAATGTTAGTCCAGTTCAATCCTCCATTAGTGGTCTTAAAATTACTTAAACCTGAGCCTATAATAATTCCCGTCAATGCATCTTTAAAATACATATCATGAATATTACCTGTAAATAATGGTTCAGTAATTATTGAATCACCGCCGTTAGTTGTCCTAAGTACTTTTTGACCCGTCCCTGCTATCCACCCTGTATTCTCATCTATAAAAAATACAGCATCATAGCTTGATCCGAAACCAAATCCTCCGTTTCTTATTACAATCCAGTCATCGCCGCCATTAGTGGTTTTTATAATTGTTTCAAACCAACCAACGACATAGCAAATATTTGAATCAACAA
>CALMST010000281.1 GCA_937872315.1 uncultured Ignavibacteria bacterium
AAAAATTTTTAAAATCAAAAATCATAATAATGTCAGAAAAAACAACAATCGAGGAACAAAAAGAAAAACTGAAACTCATCAATGATGTTTTCAAACTAATCAAAGAAAAAGAAGTGAAAATGATAGATCTGAGATTCACGGATCTTCCGGGTTCATGGCAGCATCTTTCAATACCCGTCAACAAACTCTCCGAGTCAACATTTTACGAAGGTATAGGATTTGACGGATCGTCTATCAGAGGCTGGAAAAATATTAACGACTCTGATATGCTGGCATTACCGGACCCTTCCACCGCAAATATCGATCCGTTCATGACAACAAAAACATTGAACATGATCTGTAATATTTACGAACCGGAATCTAAAAATAATTATGCTAACGATCCGAGAAATATCTGCAGAAAAGCGGTTGAATATCTTCGCTCAACAGGCATAGCAGATACAGCTTTCTTCGGACCTGAAGCTGAGTTCTTTGTACTTGATCACGTTGCATACAACATTAATGAATATTCAAGCTGGTACAGGATCGATTCCACAGAAGGCTTCTGGAATACAGGCAGTGAAAAGGAAATGAATCTCGGACATAAGATCAGATTAAAAGAAGGTTACTCACCTGTCCCGCCATCTGATTCAACAAATGATCTGAGAAGTCTGATGGTTGAAAATCTTATCAATGTCGGAATAGATGTTGAAATGCATCATCACGAAGTTGCTACAGGTGGTCAGCAGGAAATAGATTTTAAATACTGTTCTATGCTTGACTGCGCTGATCAGCTTCAGATGTTCAAGTACATTGTAAAAAATACTGCAAAGTCTGTCGGCAAGACAGCTACATTCATGCCAAAGCCAATGTATGGCGACAATGGCAGCGGAATGCATACTCACTTAAGTTTATGGAAAGACGGTCAGCCGCTCTTTGCCGGTGACGGATATGCCGGAATGAGTGAGTTGGCATTGCACTTTATCGGTGGTCTTTTGAAACATGCTCCTTCGGTGCTTGCTTTCACAAATCCAACAACAAACTCATACAAGCGGCTTGTGCCCGGATATGAAGCTCCCGTCAATCTCGCTTATTCAAAGAGCAACAGAAGCGCGGCTATCAGAATACCAATGTACTCTGATAATCCAAAAGCTAAGAGAATTGAATTCAGATGCCCGGACGGAACAGCTAATCCTTATCTGGCTTTCTCAGCAATCCTTCTTGCCGGTCTGGATGGAATCATAAATAAAATAAATCCGGGTGAACCTCTTGAAAAAGATATTTATCACATGGATGCAAAGGAATTAAAAAAACTGGGGCATGCTCCTGAAGATCTTACAGTTGCGCTGCATAATCTTGAACATGACAATCAATATCTGAAACAGGGCGGAGTATTTACCGACAACCTAATTGAAACATGGATAGATTATAAAATGAAAAATGAGGTCAAGGAAGTTCAGCTGAGACCGCATCCGTATGAGTTTCATTTGTATTACGAAGTGTAATAGTATAATTGTAAAATGTTTTAAATTAAAACTTCCGGAGACAATATTACTGCTCCGGAAGTTTTTTGTTAATTAATGTTTATTCTGTTTACAATACAAAACGCATCAGTAATGGATCTTATCTTCTTTATCCTTCCACTCAATAAATACTTTCTTAGCTTCATAATTCATAAACTGTTTCATAGGAATCAGTCTGTCTTCAAGAGCTTTTGAAACTTCATTATATATAATGTCATCATCAAAATTTATCTCAGCGGCATCCTTTCTTGTATTGGCATAATAGATCTTCTCGATCCGTGCCCAGTGAACAGCCGAAAGGCACATCGGACACGGTTCGCAACTAGTGTAAATTACGCATCCTTCAAGAGAGAATGTATTTAATTTTTTACAGGCTGCTCTTATAGCTTCAATCTCTGCATGCGCCGTAGGATCATTTGCAGATGTAACTTTATTAGACTCTGCAGAAATGATCTTACCGTCTTTTGCAACAACTGCTCCAAAAGGACCTCCTTTTCCGTCAGCAAGATTCTGTCTCGAAAGCTTTATAGCCTCAGACATACATTCTTTATCAAATTCTGTCATGTTTTATATTTTATGTTTTTTTGCGGATTCATTTATTTGGTATTGGGTATTGGGTAGTGGGTATTGGGTAGTGGGTAGTGGGTAGTGAGAGTAAATTTAAACTCTATCCCTTATAAAGATATTACTTCCTACACACTCCAAACACTCAACACACTCCAAACACTCCAAACACTCCAAACACTCCAAACACTCAACACACTCCAAACACTCAACACACTCCACACACTCCATACACTCCAAACACTCCAAACACTCCACACACTCCACACACTCCACTCACTCCAAACACTCCAAACACTC
>CALMST010000282.1 GCA_937872315.1 uncultured Ignavibacteria bacterium
TTAACTATTAAAACAGGGAGCGTCTTTGCCCGCTCCCCTTATGTCTGATATGTTTCTAACTTTATTTAATGTTGATCTCTTTTACAACAGGTTTTGCTTCTTCTACTTTCGGAAGTGTTATGTTTAAGATTCCGTCCTTGAATTCCGCATCTATTGCATCAATTTTAATGTCTTTTGACAGATTGAAATTTCTGCTGAATTCGCCATAGAAAAGTTCGTTAACAATTACATTCTTTTCTTCTGTTTTTGTTTCTTCCTTCTTCGAACCGCTTACTGAAAGCACATTATTTTCAACTGCTAATTTTACATCTTCTCTTGTGAGTCCGGGCAATTCCATTTTAATATTGAAATTATCCCTGTCTTCAGTAATGTTAACTTTTGGTGTATAACTTTTTGTCAGATTCAGATTTTCCCAGTCTGCGAAAAGACGGTTTCCGAAAACTGAATTTAATGTCTCATTTAAAAGATCGTTGTTTTTTTTAAATTTTACTACGTTCATGATTTATCTCCTTATTTGTTTTAATAATTTTTTAGGGTTGTTTAATTTTATACTGTATCTTATACAAACTACGTGCCAAAATCTAAAAGCTCAAAATTTAACCAATAATGCACTTTTAACATTTTCAGGCTTGAAATATATTTCAGTAGAAATGAAAAATAAGTCAGACTTGTGACAAAATATTCAAAAAATTGACAAAAAAAATCCGGACTTATAATTAATAAATCCGGATTAAAAATAAGAAAAATAATTTTCTCAGCATCCTCCAAGCACACGCTTCGATTCTTTTTTCTTTGGGGAACCTTTGTCTTTGTTTGCTTTTATGATCTCAGGGATCAATATACTTGCCTTTTCCCTGAATCTGATAACATCTGCTTCGTGTCTTGATCCGTTGTTTTCGGGTTTTTTGAAATTTATTATACTTTCGGTAAATCCATCCAGACCACCTGATAGAATGAATACATTTTCATATCCAATTTCAGAAGCAATAAATGCTGACTTTTTCTCAAGTTCTTCATTATTTGCAATCAGCACATATACAGCATTTTTCTTTGAGAAAACAGTGTTGCCGTATTTTCCAAAAAATTCTTTGCCGGTCATGTTTATTGAATTCGGAAAATTCATTTCCTTATATTCCTTAGGAGATCTGAGATCAATTATACGAAGATCTTTGTCAGCGTCAATCAATCTGAAAGCGAGTTCATCGGCTGTCATATATTCCGGCTGAAATGAATTCAATAATGTCTGATCGGAAGATCTGTTTATGATATCGGATTGTCTCTCAGGCATAAGGAAAGCGGAAAAACTGATGATGACGACTACCATGGCAATTCCGTAATACATTTTTGCCGGCATGAATTCGGGATTTGATCTTCCGTTAACTTTACTTTCAATAAGCGTGGTAACAAAAAATGCCGCCACAGCAATGATAGTGAGCAGTACTGCAAAAGCAGCCTGTGACATTCCAAGAGTCTCAAAAATATGCGGGTAACCGACGAATCCGGATTTATAGAAATCTTCAAAATACGGATAACCTTCAGCAAAAATAAAAACTCCGATAAATGAGCCTGCTATGAAGATCATTGCATCCACTTTACCGATCGCTGCCGCGCAGACACTGGTGCCGGGACAAAAACCTCCTACAACAAATCCAAGCCCCATTATCAAACCTCCTGCGATCGCTGACCATATATAAAACGGATTTATGTAAATGAGATTAAGATCAAGCAGTCCGAAATGTCCTAATGCGATCACACCTATCATTGCAGTAAGTCCTGCTGTAAAGAATACCCGCAGAACAGTAAAATCGTATCCGTAAAATAAACCTACAAGCTTTTTTGATGTTGAAAATCCCGCTTGCTCGAGAATAAAACCGAAAGCTATACCAATAAGCAACGCAACGAATAAATTAAGCTCGTTTCCAATTATGTCAGGTACTAACGGTGCCATAATAAATTTTCCTTTCTGTAATAATTATAATTTATATCCAGAGTTTTCTGAAAAAATAAGCAAAGAGATAAGCTCCCCCGAATATTGCAAGCATAGTAACTATTCCGCCTGTTGATAATACACCCATCCCGCTTAGAGCAGCTCCGCTCGTACATCCGCGCCCGAGCTGTGATCCAAGCCCGAAGAACAATCCTCCGAATAACGCTGCCGTGATCCTTATATTTTTTGAAATGCGGGGAGAATGCTCAAGTACTATTCCCGTTCTGTCAGAGATAAGTCCCGAAGCAAATGCTCCAATGACTACGCCTATGACTTCAAATACCAACCAGTTCTTCAACGGGCTTTCTTTATGCTCTTCGGAATATTCAGTGTAATAATGTGTATTGCCGGTGTGAGTAGGCGCAATGGATGTAACCGTAGCTATCACCCCGCTTTTAATCGCGCCGCTTGCGCCGAGACCTCTGCCAGTAATGAATATTGTAACAAGTAAAAGCAGACCGAGAAAGAATCCTGCAAGATAAGGATTCATATATTGATTCTTTTTCATAAA
>CALMST010000283.1 GCA_937872315.1 uncultured Ignavibacteria bacterium
GCCATATAGATCTGATTCGAACTCCATTCAGATTTACCTTCATTACTGTCTCTGCTTAATGCTGTTCTGAAGATTGTGAACTGATATCCAAATTGTTTATTGTCTTCTGAAATGAGATTGCCTGTAAAATACCACCACTCAGTTCTGAATCCCGGATGCGGTCCGTGGTCTTCTGGAAAGACAAATTTCCTTATCTCTGTTGCTTTATCAAAATTTCCATCCGTATCATCTGACATGGCTTTTGATAACTGCAGACTGTTACCATTATCTGTTTTTTCTGAATGTTCACCACACCCGTTAATAAAGAAAATCAAATATAATATGATAAATAAATTTTTCATTCTTCTCTTAAGGCATTTGCCGGTGAAGTTTTTGACATTTTATATCCGGGATAAATTCCTGCAAGAAGTGCGGCAACTATGGAAAGTATCATCGCTTCTATGAGTATTGAAGGCATTATTTCAAACTGCATCGTCCATCCGAAAGATCTTTTATTGATTATATAAACTAGTATTGTTGCGAGAATACAACCCAATGGCAATGCTAGGATTCCGGCTGTTAATCCCATTAAAAAAGTCTGAAGATTTACTATCTTAAATAACTGAGAAGGCAGCAAACCGTTTGCTCTCAGTATTCCGAGCTCCCTTCTGCGCTCAAGCTGTAATGACATAAGCGAACTCAATATACCGATAAAAGCTACTATTACGGATAGTATCTGCAAAACCTTGGCAATAAGAAAAGTCCTGTCAAATACTTCAATTGAAGAATCCAGAATGTACTTGTAAGTTCTGACCAACAGCTGCTGTCCGTTTGTTTCCAGTGACTGTATCTTATCCTTTACAGAACTGACCGGTATTCCGTCTTTGACAAACACTGCTATGCCGGAATATCCTTTTGCGTTCCAGTGTTTTCTGAACTGATCATACTGAATGGTTACCAGACCCTGATCGGATGCATAGTCATAATAAATTCCCGCCACATTAAAATCCTTCATTCCGTTATCAGTCTTTAATTTCAGGACTGAACCTGCGCTAAGATCATTTCTGAATGCAAATGGTTCTGAAAGAATTACATCTCCGGCTTCAAATTTATTCCATATCTCATCCGGGTCGCCTTCCTTAAATTTAAAACCCGGATAACTTCTTTTACTCAGACCTGATGCTATAAGATGATATTCTTTACCTTCCTGATTCAGAATTAGTTCGCGGTAATAGTTATAATCTTCCACTTCATCAATCATTTTAATTTTGTCCAATAACTCTTCAGGCAATACAGCATCATTTCTCCTTGATATCAGACTTGGCGCAGATACAAAAATATCGGCGTTCAGACGGGCTTCCAGCCAGTTTATTACTGTGGACCTGAAACTGCTTATCATTATTCCGACTCCGACTGTTGCGGCAACTGCAAGAGCAAGCGCTGCAATTGCAATATATGTCCTGCTGATATTCTGCAGAATAGATCCTGAAGCCATTTTTCCCGTTATACCGAAAAGTTTTTTATAAACAGGTGAAAATACTTTTTCTACAATAATGATCATCAGAGGAGTTGTCAGCGAAAATCCAATTATCACGGGAAGTATTCCTATGTAACTGAGCCATATATTTTTTGACGGGATAAAAAGTATAATTGCTCCGGAGACCATAATTGCTATACCGGTTATAGTCATTCGTGGTACTTTTTTCAGAACTGATGACTCCTGCTCTGATCTTATCATGGCAGATCTCGGATTAATTTTTGATGCCTCTCTTGCAGGATATACTGCTGATATCAAAGTTGCAAATACACCTAATCCGATTCCCTTCAGGATTATTTCAGGAGATATATATATCTCCCTCACTGATACAACAAAATAAAGATCATTAATTGTCTGAGAAAGGAAAACTATTAATATCTTTGAAATGAAATAAGCAAACACAAAACCGGCTATAGTTCCTATTATGCCCATCACCAGTGCTTCCAGTATTATCATTCCTGTGATCTCATTTGAGGTTACTCCTATCGAACGAAGTGTTCCTATAAGAACCTTCCTTTGTACTACTGAGAAAGTCATTGTGTTATATATCAGAAACAATCCCACTATCAGCGCAAGCAGACTCAGGGATGTTAAATTAATATTGAACGCATCCATCATCTGCTCTGCCGTTTCTGATCTTGAACCTGATTTTTGAAGTACAAATCCTTCGGGTAATATACTTTTAAGAGATTGTTCATCCGATTCATTACTTAGTATCAGATCGATGTAATCGATCTTGTTTCCCTTTTCGGTTAACTCCTGTGCAGAGGCAATGTCCGTTATGAATAGATTTTCAAGCGCGGATTTGTTGTCGGATGTCTCATTGATCAGACCTGCCAGGTAAAGAGTTTTCATTTTACCGTTGATAAGTACTGATAATGTATCCCCTGTTTTCTTTTTTAATTTAACAATACTTTCCTCAGATAGAAGTGCTGAATTTGGCCGGGTAAGGAAATCTTTTAATCCGCCTTCAAGAGAAATACCTGTTTGCGAAAGATAATCCCTGAAAGGTTTCTCCGCAAAAATATCCACACCTAAAAGTTTAAATACTTCCCTGCCGGTATCCGGAATGCTGACATATGATTCTATCACCGGCGCAATATTTCTTAAACCTTTTCCGATCCTCAGATTTGTGTAGAGTGAATCTGGAATTCCTTCGGAAGTACCTGTGATCTGATGAGTTGATTTCCCTGCAACTGCATCCATGGACAGATTAAAAGCTGTTGCCGAACTGTAATTCGCTATATCGATTGATACAACTATTGCCACACCCATGGCAATTCCAAGAACTGATAATCCGAACTGCCATGGATGCCGGAATAAATATCTTAAACTTGATCTGGCAAGACTATTCAAATGCTGATTCCTTTTTTGTTTCTGCCACTTTGTCTTCCTTTAGTGAAAAAATCCTGTCGGCAAGACCGATCACATCTTTACTGTGAGTTACCATTATCATGGTTTTACCTTTTTGCTTTACAACTCTGTCAAGAAGATCAACTATCTGAATTCCCGTTTCATAATCCAGATTACCAGTCGGTTCGTCGGCAAGAATAATGTCAGGTTCATGTATGAGTGCTCTTGCAATTGCAATACGCTGCTGCTCTCCTCCTGACAGTTTATCAGGGTAAGTGTTTGCTCTTTCCGGAAGACCAACCTCTTTTAAAATTGAATTTATCCTTTCTTCCTGATCAGTGTCGTTGTTGAGTTCCAGTGGAAGCTGAAGATTTTCCCTAACTGTAAGAGTAGGAATTAAATTGAAGAACTGAAATATGAATCCGATCTTATGTCTCCTGACAAGAGTTCTTTCTTTTTCGGTAAGTTTTGTAATATCCGTACCTGCGATCTTTACAGAGCCGCTGTCAGGTATATCAATTCCGCTGATAATGTTAAGCAGCGTGGATTTGCCTGAACCGCTTTTACCAAGAAGAATTATAATTTCACCTTCATTTATTCTAAGCTCAAAATCATTAAGTACTGTATGTTTGGTATTCCCTTCAATGTAATTCTTACTGACATTTATTAATTCAAGCATCTTCTAAAGTTAAATTCAAACAGAGATACTGCATAATGAAGATCATACAGATTCAATATTCCTGATTATGTAATTTTCCTGCAAATTAACTATTAAGTATAAACTAAAACAGGATAAGTAAAGAACCTGATTCGAGAAATGATCACTGCGGATTCTCTCAATTAGATTAACTCCGCATATTTGAATATATTTACATCTGATCATTTCAATTTTCCAGGCATCTTTATGATACATCCAAACTTAATTAATATTTTTTCTAAATAAATTTATAAGAATTCTCATAAAAAATTCTTTTGCTTTTTGCTTTCTTTAATGCTTTTATCCTGCCCGTCATTTATGTATGCTGTCGATTATATGCTCAGGGAGTTTTCCAAACCTGCAATGATATATAACAAAGTAGAAAAGCCGGTAAGAGACAATGTAAAATTGTCTGCATTATTGGTTGGACATGCGACATATTATTGCAGATCTATGACAAAAAAATTTTACAGAGCCTCTGATTCAAATAACGTTGCACAGATTCTCAGAAGACATTCAGACCTTTCATAGATCTCGATGCAATGGACAGTTTAAATTTGACACTCATTTCAAATTCACATATGGATCTTGTCAGTCACGGTTCTATTTCACAAATTGAATCAAGGTATCCAGGTACTCATCCTTTATCTCCTCAGGGCGCAGAAAAATTTTTACGGGATTATGATCTTGAATGTCATCATTTAACATTACCTTCAGAAAGGCAAAATATATTGGTGAATCAAAGATCATCGAAAGTGTATAGGTTACTGCAGTTTCATCTTTTTACTCAGATAAAAAATACTCAATCATTGATCGTTCCTGTGCTCAATTACTGTAACTCAATGGAGGATTTAAAATCCGGTTTTACTCTGTGCTTAACTGCCTGTTCAAATGAATATCCCATAGCTATCAACTCCCCTTCTTTGAATGCTCCGCTGAAAAATGACAACCCTACAGGCAATCCGAATACTTTTCCAGCCGGAACAGTTATATGAGGATAACCGCTCATTGCTGCCGGCGCAGTCAAAAATACATCGCCCCATCTGTCTCCGTAAATGATATCCGTACTGCACGCCGGTCCCATCGTCAATCCGCAGAGTGCATCAAGATCATTATTCTTCATAGTTTCATCTATAATTGTCTTTGAACCTGCATGACTTTTCTCAAGAGCTTCTTTATATGCTGCGCTTTCAAGACCTTCCAGTTCATTACTCTCAATAAATATTTCCTGTTTGAAAGTAGGCATAACTTTATCTTGATTCTCTGCATTGAAATCTATGACCTCTTTCAGATTTCTCACTTTTGCATTCGATGCTGATAAATATTTATCGAGCCCGTATTTGAATTCATATTTCAATACGTCAAATTCAGCTTCTCCGAGAGCATTTAATTTGTCAAGATATTCAAGCTCAATGAGGACAGCGCCTTGCAGCTTCATTGTTTCAAGCGCTTTCTGAAAAAGTCTTCCCATGAACTGATTCTCATATTTCTTTTTTTCAATGCCGATCCGTTTTCCTTTAAGTCCGTTTATATTCAGAAATTCCGAATAATCAGTAATATACTTTCCCTTAATTTCATTAGTCTTTTCATCATACGGATCAGGACCCGACATTGCAGCTAATAATATCGCCGCATCCGTGACAGTTCGCGCAAGTGGTCCCGCAGTATCCTGAGTAAAAGATATTGGAATTATACCTGTTCTGCTGACAAGTCCAACTGTTGGCTTTATACCAACCAAACCGCAGACTGAAGCTGGACAAGTTACCGAACCGTCTGTTTCAGTACCGACTGCTGCCGCACATAAATTTGCCGACACCGCTACTCCCGATCCCGAACTCGATCCGCAGGGATTATGATCCAATACATAAGGGTTATTAGTCTGTCCTCCCCTGCTGCTCCATCCAGAACATGATTTCGATGAACGAAAATTTGCCCATTCACTTAAATTTGTTTTACCGAGCAGTACCGCTCCGGCATCTCTTAACTTCTCCACAATGAATGCATCATTTGATGCAATGTTACCTTCCAAAGCGAGGGAACCGGCAGTTGTCATCATCTTATCTGCCGTATCAATATTGTCCTTTATCAAAATCGGAATGCCATGCAGCGGACCTCTTATCTTTCCCGAATTTCTTTCAGCATCCATTTCTTTAGCAACTGACAGCGCATCAGGATTTAATTCGATTACAGAATTTAGGTTTGGTCCGTCTTTATCAATTTCTCCTATTCTTTGAATGTATAATGCAGTGACAGCTTCCGAAGTATAAGTTCCTTTTTTAAAATTTTCCTGAAGCTCTGAAATTGTGATCTCGTCCAGTTCAAAATCAAAAGAAAACTCTGCCATAGCTTCTTCTCCTTTCTTTTTATCTGTTTTAAATGATGATCCGATGAGTGAGGGCATTGTAACTGCAGCTATAGCTGTGTTTCTGATAAAATCTTTACGTTTCATTATTGAAAAATATATTGAAAGAAACTAATCTAAATGTTTGAGATGATTTTTAACAGCAGGAATTGTAACTTTTGAAAATATAAAATTAAATTCACCTGAAATATATTGATGATAAATATAATAGTAATTTTTTTTCTGCAGAGAATTTAAATCATACAGTTTCGAGATACTTATGTACCATTCCAATCGTAGCCGAACCTTCACCTACAGCAGCAGCTACACGCTTTCCGGATCCTGAACGAATATCTCCCGCCGCAAAAAGTCCGGGAACGTTTGTTTCCAGAAGAAACGGATCCCGGTCAAGTGTCCAGCCTTTTATTTTGTTATTTTCTCGAGGAAGATCCAAACCCGTGTATATGAATCCTTTTTCATCAGTTTCAATTAAACCTTTCAGAATGTCCGTTCTTGGTGCAGCTCCTATGAATATGAATACAGCGCAGGTATCCAATTCCCAGTCTTTATTTTCATCTATGCTGTGCAGTGATATTTTTTCGAGTTTTTCACTTCCTATCACTGAATTCACTTCGGTCTTTGTTAAAATTTTTATGTTTGGCGCAGCTTCAATTCTTTCTACAAGATAGCTGGACATTGCTTTTCCAAGATTATCAGCTCTTACAATCATTGTGACAGTTCTTGCATATCGTGAAAAGAATAATGCACCCTGCCCTGCTGAATTTGCTCCTCCCAGTACGCAAATATCCTGATCCTTGTATAAAGCAGCTTCTGTCATTGCAGCTCCGTAATAAACACCCGTTCCTACAAATTTTTCAATTCCTTCTTTTTCCAGCATTCTGACAGAAACACCTGCGGTAAAGACTACAGCATAGGAAGAAACTTCATTGCCGTTTGCTAATCTAAGAGTTTTATACGGCTGTTTAACTTTAACGGAAACCACTTCCTGAGTTAGAATCTCAGCACCAAATCTTTTTACCTGTGTCGCAGCTCTTCTAGCCAGATCCGCTCCAGTGATTCCGGATGGAAATCCCAGATAGTTTTCTATCTGCGAACTTGTACCTGCCTGCCCTCCGGGCGCATTCTGCTCTATGATCAGTGTTTTAAGACCTTCTGAAGCTCCGTAAACTGCCGCTGCAAGTCCGGCCGGTCCGGCTCCTACAATAATAAGATCATAAAAATCAAGTTTGGCTTTTGTCTGTAATCCAACTTTTTCGGCGATCTCATTATTGGAAGGTTTTAAAAGTGTGGTACCGTCAGGGAATGTAACAACTGGTAAATTTGCAATCTCACCTGCGGCTTTAAGAGCAAGCTCCTTCATTGATTCATCCGTATCTATATCTATCCACTGATAAGGGATCAGATTCCTTGAAAGAAATTCTTTCAATGAATAGCAGCTTGAAGACCATCTGGTTCCGAAGACCCTTATCCCGTCATATGGAAGTTTTATGTTTGCGGACCATTCATATAACAGATCATCAAGTACGGGATACAGTTTTTCTTCCGGAGGATTCCACGGTTTAAGCAAATAGAAATCCAATTTGATATCATTTATAGCCCTTATAGCTGCTTCTATATCTGAGTATGCAGTCAGAAGAACCATTTTTGCTTCCGGAAAGATTTCTTTCGCTTTTTCAAGAAATTCAATGCCTTCCATTTCAGGCATTCTCTGATCAGAAATAAATAAAGCTACTGTTTCATTTTTCTTTTTAAGCTCCTGAATCAGTTCAAGACAGCCAACAGCTGAATCAGCTCCGCTAATCCTGTATTCTTCGCGGTATTTGTTTCTTACATCCCTTTGAATTGATCTGAGGACCTGTTCATCGTCATCAACAATTATTATAAAAGGCAGTTTCATATATTATTTTTATTTAATTTCAGAAATAGGGAGATTAATTATAAACTCAGTTCTTCCCGGCTTGGAGTTTACGGATATTTCTCCGTTATGTCTTTTTACAATCCTGTTTACAAGATCCAGACCGATTCCTGTTCCATCGCCTACTTTTTTGGTTGTAAAAAACGGATCAAAAATCCTTGACTGAATATCCTCAGGTATCCCAACTCCATTATCAATAAACTTAACAGTAACCGAATTATCATTGCAAATTGTCTCAATCGACAGTTCACCGTTTTTTTCCAAAGCATATACTGCATTGTCAATAATATTTGTCCATACCTGATTGAGCTCTCCTATATATGCAGGGACTTCAGTTAAATTTTCACAATATAATTTTTTTACCTGAATATTCTTTTCACGGAGTTTATGTCCCAGAAGAGTAAGCGTATTTTCAATATCCTTATTAAGATCTGTTGGCTGCAGTTCATTTGTTTTGTCCATGTGTACGTGACTTTTTATTGCACCTACAAGATGGGATATCCGGGATGATGCTTCTTCCAGATCCTGCAGGATCTTCTTTGAACTTAATAAATTTTCGAGCCAGTTCATTATATATTTTAAAGAATCCTTTTCAAAAACACTGCAAAACCCGTCCAGATCTTCTGAAGTAAATCCCGCATCTACAAATGTCTCTCCGGTAATGAGATCTTCGGATAATCCTTTCTTATCCAGCCAGTCAAATATTTCATCTTCACGATTCATGCGTTCAATTGCCGTGATCTTTTTTTTACCGTCGCTATCTTTATTCTTTGCATCAACTATATAGCCAATGAATTTTAACTGGTCTGTATTAATGTTATTAGCGATCAGATCTTCTGTAAGCTGGTAATTTTTTTCAAGACGTTTGGTAAGCTCTGAAGATATCCTGTTAATGGCAGATGCTGGATTATTCAATTCGTGAGCTATTCCTGCTGCAAGTTTTCCAAGGGCACTTACTTTTTCGTGCTGGAGTTTGACAGTTGCAAAAGATCTGGCTCTTTCAGTCATATATCCTACGATCCTTTGCACAAGTTCAGGATTCATATGTTCCAGTTCTAGAAAATGATCTTTGTGTATTTCAAGTCTTCTGACATTTCCAAGCGCGTAAGCATAGCCCGGAGAATTTTTCATCCTTGAATAAGGCAGTAATCCCCCTACTCCACCTGTGGTCTCTTCATTCTCAAAAGTATAAAAATGTACCTTTGATCCGTTTTCATCCATGTAAAAAGTTATTTTTCCCTCAAGAAGTATCCACATCATATCCATTGGATCACCTTTTTTAAAAATCAGTGTCCCGTCATCATATTCATTATATATAGAATGATCAAGTATCCATTGCAGATGCTCATCCGGCAATCCTTTCAGGACAACTACTTTTTTAAGATCTTCGATTGTAATGTTCTCTATTTTCATGTAAATATAATTAATATATATTCAGAATTTCAACCTGATGAAAAATTTACAAACTGTAAGAAAAATAAGTTAATTAAACCGAGTATGAAATATATTCTTTTTAACTGAACAAAAAAAATAATTAAACAGATATCTGCATTTACAGGATCGATAATAAGTATGATCATGTCTCCGATGTGTCACTTCAATTTTTTTATGTGAGTTAAAATTCATGAGAAGGACTAAGCATGTATTTCGGGCAACATTGCAGAGTCGCTGAACGGAAGTGTCTCTTCGGAAATGGTAATAAAAAAGTATTATGACCGTAAATAATAAAATTACGGTCATAATACAGTTATGTAATAATTGATACAGAACAAAATTAAAAATTTATGTTAACCTGTCTGAATTAAAAAATTGAAAAAACTATATGATTAAGAATTTACTTCTGCATTTTCAGCAAGCTCCATACCCCGCTCCATTGCCTTTTTATTCAACGGAATCAGATCATGATATCTTTCTGGCAGTACTTTCTTCAGACCTTCCATCACATTTTCAAGTTCGATAACAGGTTTTTTTCTGAGGAATGCTCCAAGTATTATCATGTTCATAACTTTTTTATTCTCCAGCTTCGTAGCTTCATTCGCCGCTTCGATCGGGACGATCTCTATATCCGTCCTTGCAGGAGGTTTCAGTATAGTGCTGGCTTCATAGATTAGCAATCCGCCGGGTTTAACTGATTTTTCAAATTTATCCAGTGAAGGCTGATTTAAAGCGATCACAGTATCAAACAATGTAAGTATAGGTGAACTGATCGGAGTGTCGCTAATAATCACCATACAATTTGCAGTTCCGCCCCGCATCTCAGGTCCGTATGACGGCATCCAGCTTACTTCCTTGTTTTCTATTACTCCGGAATAACAAAGGATCTGACCCATTGTCAAAACTCCCTGCCCTCCGAATCCTGCTATTATAATCTCTTCTGTCATTTTAATTTAGATTTTCCTTTCCCGGAACTTTCAGATCACCAAGCTGATAAAACGGAAGCATATGCTCTTCCAGCCATTTGTTCGATTCAACAGGTGTCATTTTCCAGTTTGATGGGCAGTTAGTAACTATCTCAACAAAACTTAACCCTTTATTTAATTCCTGATATTTAAATCCATTATAAATAGCCTTTTTAGCTCTGCGCACATGAACAGGAGAATTAACTGCGACTCTTGCACAGTAATAAACTCCCGGCAGCTGAGCTATAAGTTCAGTGATCTTCAATGGATATCCCATTTCCTGTGTATCTCTTCCAAAAGGTGAAGTGGTTGTCTTCATACCTTCAAGTGATGTTGGTGCCATCTGACCGCCGGTCATTCCGTAAATACCATTATTTATAAATATAATCAAAATATTCTCTCCCCTGTTACAGGTATGAATAGTCTCGCCTGTTCCGATCGCAGCAAGATCTCCGTCACCCTGATAGGAAAAAACATATCTCTCCGGAAGAACACGCTTGATACCTGTTGCAACTGCTGAAGCTCTTCCATGCGCCGCTTCGCTCATATCAATATTGAAATAATTATAAGCGAATACCGCGCAGCCTACAGGAGCTACTCCTATTGTCTTGTCCTGAATACCCATCTCATCTATCACTTCCGCTATAAGTCTGTGAGCTACACCGTGTCCGCACCCCGGACAATAATGCATTGGCGTGCTTGTAAGCGTTTCAGGTTTGTCATAGATCAGATTATCATTTATACAGATACTTTCTTCCGCTAATATATTTTCATAATGATCATCATCGATCATTCTTCTTTCGTTCATGCTAATACTCCTTCGCTGATTTCTTCAATTTTTAAAAGTATTTCTTCCGGTGTAGGAATAATTCCACCCATCCTGCCGATAAACTCCACAGGTATTTTTCCGTTTGCAGCTAATTTTATATCTTCCACCATCTGACCTGCGTTCATTTCCACGGTCAAAAAGATCTTCGTTCTGTCTGCAAGAGAATTAATTTCCTCATATGGAAACGGGAATAAAGTTATGGGTCTGAATACACCAACCCTTATCCCCTTATCTTTTGCAAGCTCTGCGGCTTTTTTACAGATCCTTGCCACAAGTCCGAAAGCCATTAGTACAACATCGGCATCTTCACAATTGGTCATCTCATATCTGATCTCTTCGCTTTCTATTTCCCTGTATTTTCTCTGAAGATGAAGGTTCGTTTCCTGCATTGCTTCCGGCTGAATATGTAAAGAAGTAATGATAGCTCTTTCACGGGTTTTTGGTTTACCTGTTGTTGCCCAGTCAAATAATTCAAAAGACCTTTCCATCTGAGGAAAGAGTTCAACCTTTTCCATCATCTGCCCGAGAGCTCCGTCAGTAAGTATCATTACAGGATTTCGCCATTTGAATGCCAGCTCGAAACCGAGTTTTACATGATCCACCATTTCCTGAATAGTAGAAGGAGCAAGTACTATCAGTTTATAATCTCCGTGACCGCCGCCTTTGACAGCCTGAAAATAATCCGACTGGGAAGGTTGAATCGTCCCCAGACCGGGACCTGCTCTCACTACATTAACTAAAAGACAAGGCAGTTCTGCGCATGCAATATAAGAAATACCTTCCTGCATCAGACTTATACCCGGCGATGAGGATGATGTCATGACTTTTTTACCGGTACCTGCGGCGCCGTAGATCATATTGATCGAAGCAATTTCACTTTCCGCCTGAAGCACTACCATACCAGTTCTGGCATGGGCTTCTTTGGCAAGATACTCAAGCACTTCAGATTGCGGAGTGATCGGATATCCGAAATAAGCGTCACAGCCGCAACGTATAGCAGCTTCAGCGAGCGCTTCATTTCCTTTCATTAATTTAAATTCTTTCATGAGTTTAAGTTTACTGTTATATCACCTGTTACGTTAGTTATAGTTGCTACCTGTTCATTTTTTTTGACAGTTCTGCGGTAGACTTTTATTACACTGTCCGGACAAACTAAAGCGCAGTTCGTACAGCCTGTACAATTATCTTCTATTTTAACAATATAATGATATCCCTTCGAATTAAGTTTTCTCGTCAATTCAAGAGACTGCTGAGGGCATGCCGAAGCGCAAAGTTCACATCCTTTGCATTTCTCAATGTCAATTACAATATCACCTTTTACTTTTGCCATTTTTCTGTTCTGTTTATATAATAAAAAAAGGTTACAATATAATTGTAACCTTGAAGTTTAAAATTCTTTTTTGGTTTGGCTGATCAAAAAATATATTTAGTAAGTGTCCCATTAGTGTCAGGAATTCATTTTCCGCTTTTAATTATTTAATCTTTTGTTCATTACAAAAATAACGATTTTTTAAGAATTACGAAGTATACTTATGAATCTTTATTAAAGCTTAAATGGAGCAGCAGTAATATTATTATTACTTACTTTGATCATAGAATTCTCAGGTACCGAGTGCCATTTTTCCATGTAATCGCCTATCGGTTCCGAAACAAGACATGCAGCAAAATCACCGAATTTCCTGTCAATGTGAGGATTTAATCTTTTAAGCTCATCAATGCTGGGGCTTAAGTATAAAGATGGTCCTTTGCCGTTACTTCCGTATCTGAAACCCCAGACAGAAACACCGTCTGAAATTCCGAGTGTCATCCAGAGTGATTCCTCCACTCCTTCTTCTTTTGCCGCTCTTTCTATAATTCGTACCATTTCCGAAATTGCAGCTGGTACATCTTTTTCAAGTCCCAATGTCAGAGCAAGATGAAACATTACTTCTGAATCTGTAGATCCTATTATGTTTTTAAAATATTCCTTCTTGATCAGGGCAAGTAATTTCTGATGTATCAATTCAAATTTAGCAATCTGTCCGTTATGAACAAACAGCCATTTTCCGAATCTGAAAGGATGACAGTTGGTTTCCTGAATAGTTGCAAGAGAAGCCGCGCGTATATGAGCCAGGAATAAATGTGAGTCAATATGAGATGCCAGATCTTTTAGATTCAGATCATTCCAGGCTGGACGTATACTCCTGAATAATCCCGGAAAAGGATGCCTGTCATACCAGCCTAGTCCGAATCCGTCTCCGTTAGTAGGAGTAGTTGTCGAATTAGAATGCAAACTCTGATCTATAAGATTATGCTTTGGCTTTAAAATCAGATCACTCATAAATATCGGATCACCGGTATAAGCTAACCATCTGCACATTTTAAAATATTAAAATTTTATTATCAAAAATACTGGTCTGAATTTTATACTTCAATTTACAATTTATTATATTGCAATTTTCTATATCCTTTTTAAAGATCTGAACTAAATTATCGTTGAAGTATTACTGCATTTACTGCATATACTATGCCATATTATAACGGAACAGCTGCAAATATCTTTACTTTATCGATAAATTTATAATTAACTTATTCAGTAATTTTTACATTTTTAATATAGGCTATTTCTAAAGCCGTCCTGTCCTTAAAAATTTCCGGTTTTAAAAAGCCGGCTTGCATATTAAAATGCTTAACTGCATCAAGTTTATCCCGGTTTACTGGTTCTGACATCAACCGCTACAAAGGCAATTTATAATTTCCAGCTTTTAGCGGAGATAAAAACCTGAACGAACCTGAGTTTATCAATCAATAAACAGGATCAGCATTATACTGAATATTTGAAATCAGCAATATTTTTAAAAAAATTTTCAGCTGCGGCATTTATAATTCTTATTCCAAAAAATTTATATTCTTTTTTAAAACAATTTCATATTATCTCCGTAAAGATTGCTAAATTAATATTCAAAAAATCAACCGGAAAATTAATCTTTAAAAACGTATTTAAAAATCAAAAGGAGAAAAAATGAAAATGCTTCAAAAATTTGCCGTAACGTTATTATTATTGATGATCATTTTAACATCAGCCGGCATTAACAAAGTATCAGCTCAGGATAAACCCGATTATTCAGGAACCTGGAGTTTTACTTTTTATAATCCTGAAGGTAAAGTTGTTGGCTTAAGAACTCTTGAAGTTTCCGGAGACGGGTTGATATCAGATCAGGCAAACATGTATCTTGGTGAAATTGTTTATCTTACTGACATCGAAGCAGATCTTTCTGATAATGGAATGGTAAGAGACGGTACATTGACTGATCATGATAAAATTGAAGTTACCGGAACTATGACTGGTATATTCACAATATCTGAAGGAAATGGTGAATGGACAGATTATCACGGCAAAAGCGGATCATGGAAAGCTGTAAGATCCGATAAAAAAGTAAAAAATTAGTCCTTCACAAAAAAGTAATAAATTGTTTACCCTCTAAAAAAAATGGTGTATGGATTTTATATCCATACACCATTTTAAATTAAGACTTTGACGGCTTTAATAACTTTACAATCATAAAAGATTATTTTATATAAACTGTCTTCCTGTTTATAAACTCCATTATTCCGTCTTTCGAAAGCTCACGGCCGTATCCGGAGATCTTTGTTCCTCCAAATGGAAGTCTCGGATCAGATTTTACGAGTTCATTTACAAAATAAGCTCCGTCACTTACTTTATATGCCATAGAAATTGCCTTCTCAATATTTGTTGTACATACAGTTAATCCAAGTCCGAATGGTGACAGTTCTGATAGTCTGAAAGCATCATCCTCATCTTTAGCTTTTATCATAGCAGCAAGTGGACCGAAAGTCTCTTCATCGAATGCCGGCATGCCGGGCTTTACGTTTCCTAAAACGGTCGGATCATGATAAGCTCCGTTTTGCTTTCCACCTGATAACAATTCAGCTCCCTGTTCAATGGATATCTTGACCTGTTTCTGAAGTTCATCTGCCAGATCAACTCTTGCAAGAGGACCGATCTGAGTGGTCTCATCTAAGGGATCACCGGATTTGAGCTTGCTGACAGCTTCCGAGAATTTAGAAACAAATTCATCATATATTCCTTCTGTAAGTATAAAGCGTTTTGCTGCAATGCAGCTTTGTCCGCAGTTCAGCATACGGGCTGTTAAAGCGGTTTTAACCGCTTTATCTATATCCGCATCTTCCCAGACTATGAATGCGTTACTTCCTCCCAGTTCGAGCAGTGAACGTTTTATATTACGCCCGGCTATGGCTGCTACGGATGAACCTGCTTTTTCACTTCCGGTAAGGGAAACTGCCTGAACAGCCTTGTGTGACATAATTGTTTCTGTCTTATCGTGATGTATTATTAAATTTTGAAATACATTTTCCGGAAATCCGGCTTTTATAAATACCTGTTCGATTTGTTTCGAACATCCGAATACATTTGATGAATGTTTAAGTAAACCTGTATTTCCTGCAACTAATGTTGGCGCGGCAAATCTGAATACCTGCCAGAAAGGAAAGTTCCACGGCATTACTGCAAGTACACAACCTATGGGATCATGCCTTACAAAACTTTTCTGCGCATCTGTTTCTATGATCTGGTCTGCAAGAAACTCTGCTGCATTATCCGCATAATAATCGCAAACCCACGCGCATTTATTTATTTCCGCTCTTGACTCTGAAACAGGTTTACCCATTTCCATAGTTATCATTCCCGCATAGTCCTCTGTATTATCCCTGAGCACCTGACCTGCTTTTTTTAAAAAATCACATCGCTTTTCAACAGGTACTTTGCTCCAGCTTTTGAATGCAACTCCTGCATTGTCAAGTATTGATATTAGTTCACTGTCCGAATGTTCCTTGTGACTTTCTATTTCTTTTCCGTTATATGGATTTATAGATTTGAATTCCATCTTATATTTTGTTTTAATAATTAATACTAAAATTATCCGCTAAACAATAAAACTATTTACTGCATATATCAAGCTGTTTTTAAATACAATGATCTATTTTGTAAGAGTACCGGTTAATTCAGGTTTTTTCCTTTTATCTTCTATCAAAGTTGACTCATACTTGTTTCGGATGGCATTTATCCATCTCTTCGCTCTTGCAGTTAATTCAAAATCATCTGTCATCATACGTCCCCTGGCTACGAGTATTCCCATATCAGCACCTTCATATAAATAATCTCCTTTTCTTGTTATTCTTAAAAAGAAGGCTTCATTTTCATTCTCAACTGCTCTTCTGTGTGTATCCATTCTGTCAAATTGAATATGTCCGTTATCATACATTCTCCAGATTCCTGATCTTGGTGCTTCATTGACATACTCTACAGTATCTTTTGTATGCTTTATTATGATCTGACTCCAGCCGTCTATGTTTTCCTGCTTTGCCCACCTGCTGTTTAAATCTTCAATGTCCAGAGCATAATTCACGTTCATCCATTCAAGTATGTGAAAAACAAAAAGAGGTGCATCTGCAAGAGCAAACACAGCGTGATTTGTTATAGAACTGGCTCCCGTAACTCTGGGATTTAATTCACCAAGATAGATCTTACCATTATCCTGATCAATTAAAAAATCGAGTTCAAAATAACCTTTGTATCCTTCCTTTCTCAGTTGATTACCAAACAACTGCGCATATTCACCTGCTTTTTTTCTTATCGAAGGAGTGAACGCATCAGGATAAATCTCATTTCCACACCATCCGCCTTTATATGGAGTTAATTCACTGAAGCCCACTAGCTCTGTCATGAGAGGAGCTACTACTGTTCCGTGTCTTGTAACACATGCTTCAATAGCTGATCCTCTGCAATTGATCCGCTTCATGATCTTGACTTCTTTTTCCTTTACAATTTCTTCTTCATACTTTTTAAACTCCTTTTCATTTGAAATGAAAAAAGTTGTATGTCCTGAATCTCCATAAGGTGTCTGTATCACAAGGTCATTTCCCAGACTTTTTGAAATGGCTCTGAGATGCCTGAAATCTTTTACTCTTGATAATACATAAGGCACACATGGTACACCTGCTTTTTCTGCGATACGGTTTGTATTAACTTTATTGTCCATAAAATTTCTCATCTTCGCAGTCGGAAACATTATCTCGAGTCCAAGTTTCCCGGCAAGCTCTTCGGTCTTATCATCAAACATCAGAAACATTGCTTTGCTTTTTACATTTTCCTTATTTCGCGTCTTTAAGTAATCCTGAACTTCCGGATGCTGAAGCAGATAATTATTTATGTCTTCAATGCCGGTAAATTCATCATGCGGAATCTCCGTCTTTGGAGAGAATACATTCGGATGCAATCCGTCAAAACATTCTATATAACAAATATACTTAAAACCTTTTATCCATTCATCTGCTCCGAGCAGATTGAAATTGGTTGCGCTGATAAAATATATAGGTGTTTCATTTTTATAAAAATATCTTCTGATATCGGGTATTCCATCCAGCTTGCTTACTTTCTCTTTCTTAATAGCCATATTTTATTGTTATATTTTATTTATAATTATTTTTTTAATCTCTTCGTTTTACTTTTAACCGGAACAGATGATATTCTTTTACTTTTTTTACTTACTGCCCCGTTGTTACGGGTCGTATTTCCTAAGTCTGTTGTGCTTTTCTTATATTTCCCGTTCTCATCTGATAATGCAGTTTTGTTACGGTCAAGTATGCTTTTCCTGAATACTCTTAATCCAAGATCAGCCCTGAATCCGTGAATTTCAGAATCATCTATCGCATTTAAAAATTGGATTATCTCTTTGCTTACCACCTGACCCGGCACCAGTACAGGAAATCCCGGAGGGTACGGTATGATAAATGACGAAGCAACAAGCTCCCTTCCTTTTTTTAATTCCGGAAGACAGTCTATAAGCGGTATGTATTCATAATTGTCTTCATTATATGCGAGAAAATATGCTTCACGTAGATTACCTCCGGGTACACCGGGAACTGCCTGAAATGATGAATGGAAATAACTGAAATCCGGTAATGGCGGAACATCCTTTGTAAGTGATTTTATCTTTTTAATATGTATCTCCTTCTCTCGTTTGTTTAATGCTCCGATCTCTTCATCCAATTCATCCGCAATCTTCAATAATGCATTTAAAAGATATGTTACACTTCCTCTGGTAGTTCCTATGTTTGTCATAAACAGAACAGTATTTCGTGATGTCTTATTTATCTGAATATTGAATTTATCCATCAGATACTTGTTCTTGAATGTATCACCGTCAACTCCTGTCCGTCCAATATTTAATGTTATCTTGGTCGGATCAAGAACAAATTCATCCAGCTCCCATGCTTCATCCATCTTATTCCAGCCTGTAGATTTATCATAATATCCGGAAAGTCCGGTTTGCCTGTATTCTTTAGGTATGAAATCATTTATGGTCAGTACATCAAAATATTTACTGAGCTGTGGATTATCTGCTATCTTTGCTCTTAAAACCATTGCAAGTTCAATGCTCTTTTCGACAAGTTCATATCCCTCAAACTGCACCTGCCTTCTTCCTATATCAAGTGAAGCCAGCATCTGGTAATTAGGTGAAGTCGAAGTATGTGTCATGTAAGCTTCTAGAAAAGTACTTTCACATTTTCTTCTGTAATCTTCATCCCATATATGTATCATGGAACCTTGCCTGAAACTGCTTAAAGTTTTGTGTGTGCTTTGAGTGGAATATACCCTTATCCGGACTTTATCAGGATCAGGCATTTTTGGTTGCTCACCTCTTTTTAGTCCTTTTATATATTTTTTATACTCTTCCCTGTATCCGGCTGATTTGTATTTTTTACAGAGTTTATTTGCGGAAAACATTCCTGTCCGCTGTTTGTAGTTATAAGTAAAGCTGGCAAATGCAAACCATGCTTCATCCCATAAAAATATCATGTCGGGTTTTATTGCAAGTATTTCCTCCATTACCCTTTGCACATTGTAAACAAATCCGTCAAATGTACAGTTAGTAAGTAAAAGCATTTTTACTTTATCCAGACGGCCCGCATCCTTAAGCTGTAACAATTTTCTCTTTATCTGCTCAAGAGGAACAGCTCCGTACATTGAATATTCTTCAATCGGATATGAATCAAGATAAACCGGAAATGCTCCGGCCAGCACAAGACCGTAATGATGGGATTTATGACAATCCCTGTCGATCAATACTAGATCACCCGGTTCTACCAGCGCCTGCAATACAATTTTATTTGCTGTTGATGTCCCGTTTGTCACAAAAAAAGTATGCTGGGATCCATAAGCCTTACCTGCCATCTCCTGAGCTTTTTTTAATGGTCCGGTTGGCTGAAGCAAAGAATCGAGTCCGCCTGTGGTTGCGGAAGTTTCAGCAAGAAACATGTTCCTTCCGTAAAATTCACCAAAATCAGTTATCCATCTTGACTTAAATACCGAATTACCTCTTGATATCGGCATAGCATGAAAGATTCCGGTAGGCTTCTGACTGTATTTGACAAGTGCAGAAAAAAACGGCGTTTCAAATCTTTCCCTGATACCCCTTATTATCATTAAATGAAGCTCCTGAAGATCTTCCTTCCTGTAAAATATTCTTCTGAAATTTTTTATTGTACTGTCTTTAAGATCGGTAAGAGATGTATGTGTCATGTAATATTTATCAACTTCGGGACGGAACTGACTTATCAGCTGACCAAGTATTGGCGCTAATTCTGTATCCTGTTTGGATGACATATCCAGATTCAAAACACTCTGCACATAGGGTCTGATAAGAGATGAAATATTTTTCGATAAATACGGCGGTGCATATCGTAATACAACAGCTTGTATGTTATAGTTAAATAATAAAGCGATCAGTGCATCCTGAAAAGATCTTTGTACAATCACTCCGTATGTAAACTGTTCTTTGGGTCCTCTCAACTCTAATAATTTGTTCTTTAATTGTATCTCTTCTTCTTCAGACATGTCTTCCACAAACATTACGACAAAATGATTTTTTTTCTGAGTTAATGTTTCAGATTTTTTTTCAGGATTATCAGTACTTTGATCTTTACCTTTTAAGAAATCAGGATGATTTCGGTAACCGTCACTTACAAGCAAGCCTGTTGTTTCAGTTACCTGATTTGCAAGTGTAACATATTCCTTCCGGTTTACGGCTTTCTTTAATGCCTCAATACGGGTTTTACCCGGGAATGAAAAATAAATTTCAATTCCTTCAAGTTCTTTTAAAGCTAAATGAACAGACTTTAAAATTCTTTCTTCATTTTCAGTCCCTTTCTGACACAGTGATAATTTCCTGGTTTCCTTTTTAAAAAAATTCCAGAGATCTACCCTGAGCTGGCTTATGTTATAATATTGTGATGTTTTTTTTATTTTAGTCATTTATAACTTTTAAATTTTAGAAAAGCGTCATAATGTCTGTATTGAAAAAATTCTATTGCCAAATTTTTCTTTCAGAATAATATTAAAAAAGATCAGAAAGATCATTACTGCGGATCTTTAGAAAGTTCACTTTCTTTGATCCTGAGTTTTGTAAGTTTATCCAGCTTTGTTGGTTTTATCAATTGTCCGAGAGAGTCTAGATACGGATGTTTTGCTCCTTTCTCGTATATGTGAAAATAGCCGAGATGGTCCCGGAAACTTTTCAGGGTCTGACCTAGTCTCAGCACACCTAATTCCCTGCTTCGGCTGACACGGGACAAATCAAGCTCAAGCGGGAAGATCTCTTCCGTTGCGCCGGCATTGTATATTACCCTTCCGTCCGGTCCGGCTACAATGGATAATCCGCTTCCTCCAGTGTCAAGTCCGTTTACATCAAACAAAAAACACTGGTTTACTGCTGCCATCGAGCGGGCAATAGAAAGTTCAATTTCCCTGTCAATGGTTCCGGTCAGCGTGGGATGTAATATCACTTCAGCTCCCATTACTGCAAGTGTCCTGATAGTTTCAGGAAACCACATATCATAACAGATCGATATTCCGAATCTGCCAATGTCCGGTATATCAAATACACAGAAATCATGTCCGGCGGATACTCCTTCTTCATAAGGATAAAAAGGGAACATTTTACTGTATCTTGAAACGACTTCACCGTCAGGATTTATTACAGAAGCGGTGTTATAAATTTTTTCATCCCGTTTTTCAAATATTGAGCCGGGTATAAGCCAGATGCCGTATTTCTCTGCCATCTCCCGCATCTCCTGTTCAAATACTCCCGGTATTTCCTGAGCTGTATGTGTTAAAGGTCCGTATCCGCACAATTCGCTGAAGACAACCATTTCTATCCATGGATATAAATTCATTGCTATATCAAGTTTCAGTTTCATCATTTCCACATTTGGAACGACTGCCGAGACTTTCATCTGGATTCCCGCAATTGCAAAAGGTTTCATTTTATTTTCTATTTTTAATTGTTTTGTGAATTTCTTCTTCCAGTATGTTAAGGCCTTTTTCTAACTGTTCATCCGTGATCACTAATGGTGAAAGAATTCTGATCACGTTTTTAAACGTACCTGCGCTTATAATTATCAAACCGTTTTCTGCGCAACCGTTTATGATTTCAGTACAGATCTCTCCGTCAGGCTGATGAGGATCTCCATCTTTTACAAATTCAATAGCTGTCATTGCTCCGGTACTTCGAACGTCTCCTATTTCGGGATGTAAATTTTTCAGTTTATCAAATCTTTCCTTTACTGTTTCGCCGATTTTTATTGCTCTTTCATTAAGTTTATTATCTTGCATGAATTGAATAGTAGCCAGAGCAGCTGCGCATGATACGGGATTTCCGATATATGTTCCTCCGATCGTTCCCGGTATGGCTTTATCCATTATATGTGCTTTGCCAAGTACGGCTGCAATGGGCATTCCGGAACCCATTGATTTTGCATAAGTGCTGATATCAGGTTGAACTCCGTAATTCTGCCAGGAAGCCCAGTTTCCTGTTCTGCAAAACCCGCTTTGTATCTCATCAAAAATTAAAATTATACCGTGCTCGTCACAGAATTCACGAAGACCTACAAGATATTCCTCAGGTGCAGAATAAAATCCTCCTTCACCCTGTATTGGTTCAATGATAATGGCAGCTATGTTATCCGGATTCACTATATTTTTTCCGCATTCCCTGAGCTTCTTCAATTCCATTTTTACAAATTCATCATGATCCATTTTTCCGTGATATCTGTAAAAATTCGGGAACGCCAATCTGTAAACTTCCGGAGCAAAAGGTCCACAGCTGATTTTATAATCTATCTTACTTGTTAGTGTCATCGCCATCATTGTTCTGCCGTGGAAAGCATCTGTATATGCAAGTATTGCCGGTCTTCCTGTTGCCTGTCTTGCGATCTTGATCGCATTTTCTACAGCTTCAGCACCTGTACTGACTATCATGGCTTTTGTTTTTTCTCCGTGAGGTAATATCTCCGCAAGCTTCTCACATAGTTCTATGTAAGGTTCGTATGTAACTACATTAAAACTGGTGTGAATATATTTGCCTGCCTGCTCACAGATTGCTTTTACAACCGGCTCCGGACAATGTCCGGCGTTTACAACTCCGATACCTCCGGCAAAATCTATGAGTTCCCTGCCGTCTTCATCAATTATAACAGCGCCTTTGGCATTCTTTGCAGTTGCTATGTTGAAAATACCAACACCGTTTGCAACAATGTTTTTTCTTCTTTCTAGAAGTTCTTTTGATTTTATCTGGCTGGTTTCCATGTTTATCAGATTCTAATATAGTTTTAAGTTCTGGAATATATTTTTTGGAATAGTAATTTGACTCTTTACCCGGAAGTTAAATCTTTTAATAAATGAGCTTTTGAAAGTTTACTGCTTGCAAATGTAATTTGAGAAAATTTTACTACTAGAAGACTTGCAGTAAAAAGTATTTAATACCAATATTAATAATAAAACAGATAAATTGTATAAATACTCTTTTTATAATATAAGGATTATTATCATAAATCCAAAATTTGCGGTTGATTATTTTCTATTTGAGCGAAGGGGTAAAACCCGCGCGTTCGATTTGCAAGCGTCTGCTTTTTGTAATTGCTAAAGGCGGAGGTAAACACTTTACGTATGATTTGACTGAGGTTGTAAACAGGTAAACAAATTTCTAAAGTTGACCGTCTAAATCCGAAAATGTTGTTGAGCCAATGATTTAGCCAGATTAACTCAGATTAATAAATTTATCACCGTTAAGAAAAAAAATAATTTATTATAATATATAATTTGCAATAATTTTTGCCGGTCAGTGCCAAATATAATTATTAACCACCTGCGGCTTATCATATCAGGACAATTTTATTAAACCAACAAAAATTTTATCCGGATTATATTTTTATTCAAAAAAAATTAAGAATAAATTTATATTATCGAAGCACAACAAGTTTTTGAGTGGCAGTTTCCTTATAACCTCCGTCTTCAACAATAAATTTATAAAGGTAAGTGCCGTTTGCTATGTAATCTCCGTCATTATCCCTTCCGTCCCACGGGATCTGATTATAACCGATTGCAGGTGAGTAAATTATTTCTTTTATCAGTCTCCCTGCTAATGTGTAAATTCTGATCTTGCATACGGAAGGAACTTCCGAGCCTAGTAAATTGAAAACAAACTGTGTCTCCCCTTTCATTGGATTCGGGAAATTATAAAGATCTTTTACAAGGATTTCATCACTAACAGAGAAATCATAAACTGTAGTATCATAACTTTCAGATCCGTTCCGGTAGCTGATCTTTAATCTGTTCTGTCCGCTTAATAGCTCCGGCTTGAAAATAAATGATCTGATATTATCAGATGCATTGTCATAACCTAAATCTGTTTTTTTGAGAATTGAATTTTCTGATCCGTTATTATAAAACGGAATATATTTATCATTAAGTATAATGGATACATCAGAAGTATCTGTTTTATTGAACTTATTATCATTGTTCTGCTCCGCATTAATGTTGATCCTGAGCTCAGGTTTAAGACTCACAAAATCCCCGCTGGATAGTTTCTGACCGTCGCTGAATATTTCCACAGCAGGATTATTGTTTAACAGATTAATAAGTATCTGAAGATAATTTAAATTATTAAAGCTGTAAAATTCATTTACTTTGTTTTTTGCTTTTACTTCAAGTACAAATACTGCAAATTGTCCGTCTCCTCTTATATAAGGAACTCTGAATTTTCCTTTATAAAAAGAAGTTTTTCCGGGCAGAAGATCTGCATTTAGTGTGTCTGACAATATTAGATTCTGAGAGGAAACATAAGATTTATAAATATTTATAACTGTTCCTGAAGCTTTTTCAAATCCTGCATTATCATAATTCAGGGTAAACTTAACCTCCTCTCCTAACTTTACCGCCGTATCACTTTGTGTAATGGAATTTGATTCTGTCACGAGTTCGGCAGGAAGTGTGTAATTGATCCTGAAAGAATTCAGCACCGGTGAATTCAAACCTGAAAGCGAATCAATTCTTAATTTTGCGACAAGATTCAGTTTAGGATAATTATATGCATATACATCATTCAGATCCGTAAAATTATTTGTCGTGATATTATTGTATAATAATACTGCGTCTTCGTTTTTTGTAATTCCGAAAACATCAAATTTAATATCCGAACCGGGAGGAATGCTATTGCTCCATGAAAAAGATTTCCAGGTGTTTGCAGGACCGATGAGATAGCTTACCGTTCCTTCCATACTTTTAAATGTCCTGTTCATTGAACTGACCGATTCGATCCATGCATTATTATAAGGATGAACTTCTTCAGATACCTCTCCGGGAGGAGCATTGAGATAACCAATAAAACTCCATGTATCAAAGAATCCAACCCTGAATAACTGGATCTTTGTGCTTCCGAACTGATTGAATTTCGCTATCACCGCAGAGCTTAATAACTGTGCGCCGGCTGAATATGCAGCATTTAATCCCATCAGATAATGAGTGGAATCAAAAGTATTTAAAAAATTTAAAACTGAATCGGATGATTGAGGAACCAGGATTTTAAAATTTTTATGCTGAAGGATCTTGCCGTCCAGTTTTCTGACTTTCAGAAGATTAAGTCCTGTATTTGTTCCTGCATCCATGTGAATGCTTTGATTAAGAACACTGAAATATGATGCTTCTGCTCCGTTACTGCCAAGCGATCTTACATAAAGATTTCCGGTATATTCGCTTAATTTAATTCCATCCTGACCATAATAAGTATTATTATAATCAGAGACAGAATACTGGTTCACATTGTTTTTGAAAAGCGAAGTGTTAACATCTATGTTATCAGCCGGGATACCCGTTTCGTTTACTGCAATACCCGGATTATACCGGAGTGAGAAATGACGTGACCATCCTGCGGTATCTGATCCGTAAGAATAATTAATTCTCCAGTAAGTTAAACGCGTGGTATCAGTGCTGATTACATTTGTTTTAAATTCAGAAGTTACACCTGAGATATTTTGTAAGACAAATGTTTTCTTCAATGGTGAATTAAAATTAACAGTCGTATCATATTCCATGTAAAGTTTTGCCTGATCTTTTACTTTAAAAGGATTTAATATTATGAATGTTGCTGAATCCTTTGAGTTATATGAATTATCCACCGGATATAATTTCACAAATGATGCTTCTTTAGTTTCAATATTCAGTAATAAAGTATTGTCACTTCTGTTTTCATTCGGATTTGAATTATCCTGATCCAATACCAGAGATAGGTTATATATACCCGCCTTCTTGATCCTGAAGACAAATTTTACAGTGTCGGAAAATTTAAAATTTCTTAAAGTAGTATCTCTGATAACAGTCTCAGCTGCATTAGATGAAAGCGTAAATCTAATTTTGCATGAATCGCCGTGTGTACCGAAATTTTTCGGAAATGCTTTGAATATTACATCTTCATATATTGCGGGAGATTTATCGGAGATCGTGTAATCATTATTGCTGATCGAATATTCCGGGATCCTCGGTAATAAAAGCCTGACTGCAGGATCTCCCTGAAGTGTATAGCAATTTAGCGTATGCCTTGCCGAGAACAGACTGGAATCCTTTTTTACTACATTCAAAGCGCTGGATATTATGTCTCCTATTCTTCTGACCGAATCAACTGCAATTGATTGATACAATTGTTTATTAAGAACACTACCGGCATAAACAAATCCCCAGCCTGAAGTACCCAGATAGCCTATGGCTCCCCTGTTCTGCATTTTCATGAATTTCTCTCCAAATGCCCTGGCTGTAGGTTCACCAACTTTTCCTGTATAGCAGGTCATGCTGAATATAAGAGGAAATTTACCGTTATAGTTAGTCAGTACATCCGGATCTCTCATGCCAATCTCCCAGTCCTGACTTCCGGCATGACCCATAAAATTTACTGTTGACGTTCCCCTGTTGATCTGATTTTTTATCGAATCAGAATAATTGAATGTCTGACCTCCGTTAAGATCTTCTCTTATTATCCTGACAGGATTTCCCGAAACAGACGGAGGAATAATATATGGATTTATCAGTGTATCAATCAAAGGAAGAAAGATCGCCTGTTCGACAGAGTCCGCACCGCCGCCGATAAAAGTAAATGACTTGTTCCATTCTGCGCGCGGCTGGGTTTCATATGTAATAATATTATCTACCATGTACTGGGCTTCAGTCGGTGTATATGCCGGTAATCTGCCTATTGATACCTGTGTGTAAAAAGCAAATCCGGATGTATTCATGTTAGCAAAATAATTATCGCTTGATGGATTTCCAATTACAGGTATAAGATTCTTTTCGTATTGTGTCGTTGAAGAATTCTTTTTGGGATCTAATGAACCTCTGCCGAATAAGCATATATACCTTACCCGTGGAAGCTGCCAGTTGTTATAAACATAACGTGTGAAATTTCTCAAGGCTACGGGATCTTCTATACCGTAATTGAATATATCATAGATATCCCTTATATCAGCTATTGTTACTCTGAAATTATCAATTGCTTCCCTGTGACTTGCAAGCTGATTTGCCTGTGATTGGAACAAAGAGTTGTAAATTAAAAGATAATCCGTATTGTTTCCCGAAGATACATAATCCGGAACCTGTCTCTGAATTATCCGAAATGGCTTCTTTACAATATTCTTATTAATGACCTCAAACTTCCCTGAAAGCTTACCTGAATAAATTAATGTGTCTGATACATTACTGAACGAATTTATCTTTACACCGTTTTTTACATCATAAATAAATACGGGATTTGCCTGGTTATATCCGCTGACTTTGAATTTATAAGATGCGGTGTCATTTTGATTTGTATTGATCAGAGTCTGATTACTTCTGAATCTGTACTGCTTAGGATAACTGATCTCAAAAAGATCAAAAAACATTAATCCTCCAAATCCACCATTGGCAATATATTTTGCAGTAACAGTATTTACCGATGAATTGCTTAGTAATGAACTTGAAAATGTAAGCGTTGTATCAATTCTTACATAATCATTTACAGTGACAGTATTTATCAGATTACCGTTAACCCTGATCTCAATGGTATGCTCGTTGAGCACCGAAGTAGAAACATTCTGAGGATAAGCTGAAACTCTTACCGTAGAATTTTGAGGCGGAGCATAAAGATACGGGATTGAAAAAGTATCTGAAAGACTTTGCTGTGAACTCAAAAGAGCCCAGTACCATGACTCTCCCCTGAACTTTTCATTTGTAAAATTTCTGAAATCCGTTCCGTTGAGATACTCTCCTATCCAGTATATTTTATCTTTTTCAAAATGGAGAGTTTCATCATAATAAGGAAGCGGGTTGTTTAATGCAGAATTAAAATTTGATATGGACATTCTTGATCCGTTACTGCCGTCCCACTCTATCCAGTATGCATTTGTGTCGGAATAAAAATTATAATATTCGTTTGACTGATAAACTACAGTATTGTTCTCATTATATGTTGGAATGATCCCTCCGTAATTTCTTGTACCGTAAAAATCGAAATAATCAGTTGAATTAAATACACCGTCATTTTCACCTTCAAAATATATTGGGATCTGTTGTCCTTTATTCATTACTTTAACTGTTCTCGGATCAATACCGGTAGTGTTAATACCGGCTGAATTAAAATCTGATGATGTGATCCTGTAAATTCCGTCATCAGCGACAGACATTTTCATATAAGTTTTATTTGGAATGATCCAGTTATAGTTTTGTGAATATGATCTGCCCGTAAAAAATACAGCAAGAAATAAAATAAGCGGGATATATATTGATCTTCTCATTGAAATTGAAATTTGTATGTAAATAGATCTTTTCGTGGTTAATTAGATAATGACTTTTTCGATTAAATTTGCAACATAATTTTTAAACAACCTGTAACCGCATAAAATTTCTTAGAATTTTAATAAGATAATTTGCATGATTTGTAAAAAAAACTTCTAAATGAATCACCTGATTTTTTACAATTTACTTATTCAATGTCATAAATTAAAATCAGATCCCGGGAAGTTAAATCTGATCTGTGCAACTTCTGTCCAAATTCTTATAATGCTTTATATTCAACTCTGCAAAATGTTACTTTCTTTCTTTTTAATTTTAAAAATAGCAGCAAAGAAAATCCGCCTGCTGATGATAAATTGTCTGAGATCCGTTCACCGGGAAGCAAGGATGGGGTTTCTTTATTGAGTATAATTTTTTTTATCTCTTTAAATAGTTTTTGACAGCACAGAATTTGCGCAGATATAAAAAATCAAATGTGAATTTCTATATTTGATATGTTTCCGTATTTTTCCAAAATTTAAATTAATCAAATATGAATAAAACTACCCGTCGTGAATTTCTTAAACAAACTTCTATTCTTGCTGCAGGTACTGTTTTAGCCAAGAACAGTTTTGCGGTAAATCTTTTAAGCAAACAAAAAATAGTGATCTTAGGCGCAGGTTTATCAGGTCTTGCCGCCGGAAAGATGCTGAAAGAAAATAATTATGATGTAACAATTCTTGAAGCAAGAAACAGGATCGGTGGAAGAGTTTTCTCTCACACCTTTGATTCTCAGAATTCAAATGACAGCGAAGATTATATTGTGATCGAGCTTGGAGCTGAATGGATTGGTAAATCCCACGAAAGATTGTTAGCTCTTTGCAAAGAACTTAATATTGAACTGTTAAATAATCAGTTTGATGACAGACTTATTTATGATAATAAATACTTCAAACCTGATGAATGGGATTATTCTCCCGAATGGAAAATAAAATTTGAAAAGATAATCAAAGATTATGCGAATTATACGGAAGCAGATAAGAAACGTCTCGATAAGACTGACTGGTGGAGATTTCTGATGAACAACGGTATTTCACAGAAAGATCTTGATCTCAGAGAATATGCTGACAGTACGGATTTCGGTGAATCTATCCGGTTTGTTTCCGCCTATGCTGCGCTTGCAGAATATGCAGAATCGGATGAAACAAATGAAATGGATTATAAAGCCAAAGGCGGTAATCAGATGATCGCAAAGGGTCTGGCTGAAAAGATCGGATATGATAATATAAAGCTTGACAGTAAAGTTGTTTCAGTAGATTACAGCGGAACTGATATCAGAGTTACTTGCAGTGACGGTACAGTTTTTAACTGCGATAGTCTGATCTGCTCATTACCGACATATTCAATAAGCAAAATAAACTGGGATCCGGTATTACCTCTTTACAAAAGAGATGCTATTGACCAGCTTCAGTATAGCAGAATTAATAAATCAGCAACCCTCTTCAAAGAGAAGTTCTGGAAAGATGAATCATTCAGCATCATCACCGATACATTTTCGCATTATTTTTATCATGCCACCAAGCAGCAGAATAACAACAAAGGCGTATTGATATCTTATGCAATTGGTGATAAAGCGGATATACTCGCGAGGCTTAAAAAAGAAGAACGGGAAAAAGTTGTTGCCGAATCACTTAGCTCGGCATTCGGTAACAATGTAATGGATCTTATCGAAACCAATGTGAATTATTACTGGGGAACAGATGAATATTCAAAAGGAGCATATGCGCTTTATGGAAAAAGCCAGTGGTTTGATGTGATGCCTTTACTTAAAGAAAAAGTTAATAACATTTATTTTTCAGGTGAGCATGTTGCGGACTGGCAGGGATTCATGGAAGGCGCAATCAATACTGGCGAAGAAGCTGCTGTTCAGATAATGAGCTGAGAAATACTTAATTTAAATATGGAATTTATATAAAAAGGTCATGCAGAAATCATATAAGAACAATTGAAAAATAAAAAGATATTTGTGTTTGCAGGTGAATCCTCGGGAGATATGCATGCGGCTTCGCTTATACGGGAGTTGAAAGATCTTCTACCTGAGATCTCCATAACCGGAATTGGTGGTCCTGAAATGTTAAAGGAAAATGTTGATCTTTTATATGATCTTAAACAGGTTAATTTTATCGGTTTCTCTTCTGTGATTAAAAACATCAGGAAAATAAAATCAATTCTGAATAAGTGCATTTCTGAAATTAAGAAGAACGATCCGGATGCTGTCATACTTATTGATTACCCTGGATTTAACTTAAAACTGATCAGAGAGATCAGAAAATTTTATACCGGAAAGATCATCTATTACATTTCCCCTCAGCTATGGGCCTGGCATAAAAGTCGTGTAAAAATCATTCAAAAATTTGTTGATCTGATGCTCGTGGTATTTCCTTTTGAAGTTGATTTTTATTCAAAGGAAAATGTAAAAGCTGTATTTGTCGGTCATCCTCTGATTAAAAGAATTGATAAATTTATCGCTTCAAATTCAAAGACGAGTTCGGATAAAACTGTAATCAGCATTCTTCCAGGCAGCAGAAAAGATGAAATAGAAAGAATGCTGCCTGTTTTGGTTAATGCTGCTTCACTTTTAAAGAAAGAATTCAATGCTGAAATTAATTTTATCTGTTCTTCCAATTTCAATAAGAGTTTTTATGAGGAAAAGATAACCAATAAGGATTTCATTATAATATATGATGAAAATAATTCTGACCTTAACTACAGGACCATACTAAATTCAGATCTTGTGATCACAAAGTCCGGAACTTCAACCATGGAATGCGCACTTATCGGAACACCGTTCTGTGTGGTTTATAAAACCGGAAATTTAAACTATGCCATTGGCAAAAGACTTGTTGATGTAGAACACATAGCTATGGTAAATATTCTGCTTAAAAGAAAAGCGGTTAAGGAATTCCTTCAGGATGAAATGACTGCAGAAAATATTTTTGAAGAGGCAGAGAGATTAATAAATGATAAAGAATATTCAGAAAAGATCAGATCCGGTTTCACGGAATTAAGAGAAATACTTGGCAATAAGGATGCTTCATTGATTGCGGCAAAAGAAATAGTTGGTTTATTAAATATCAAAAATCAAAGTAATTGAATAATTTAAAGACACGGATTGCTAATATGTTTCTTCCGGTATTGCTGAACTTACTTATAAAGACTTTGAGAATAAGATACATTAATTTTCCAACAGAGAATAAACGATCGGTCTATATTTTCTGGCATTCAAAAATGCTTTTAGGCTGGTGGATTTTTAAAGATAAGAATTATTCCGCTCTTGTTTCCCAGAGTAAGGATGGAGAGATCTTGGCAAATGTCCTGAATAAATGGGGTTACAATGTGATGAGAGGTTCAAGTTCAAAAGGCGGAAAAGAAGCTCTGGAAGAATTAATCACTGCCTCAGGAAAAAGCTCTGTTGCGCTGACTCCAGATGGTCCAAGAGGACCGGCAAAAGAATTGAAAAACGGTGCGCTGATCATCTCAAATAAATGCGGCATTCCCGTAATTCCTGTCAGAATAAATTACGGAAACCGGAAAATACTTTCCCGGAGCTGGGATAAATTTGAGATCCCTTATCCATTTTCAAATTGCGAAGTCAGTTTTGGCAGTGAAGTATTTTATGAAAAATATCTTGAAAATGATGAACTGGAAAATTTCAAAAAATCACTTTCACAAATGATGTAAAATTGTTTTTTTTATGCTGCACTTTTTACAATAATGATCTTTTTAAGAATTATATTAATTCCGGTTTCAGTTCTCTATGCGGGAATAATTTATCTGAGAAATAAACTTTACGATTCGGATATTTTAAAAACTGTTAAAGTTACCAAACCTGTGATCTCCATCGGGAATATTTCTACCGGCGGAACGGGCAAAACTCCTTTTACCATTTTTACCGCCGAGTATTTTCTTGAAAAAGGATTTTCAGTCGGGATTATTTCAAGAGGCTATAAAAGAAAATCGGAAGGACTTGTGATTGTATGTGACGGAAAGAATATTATCGGTTCTTCAGAACAATCGGGTGACGAACTTGCTATGACCGCAAATGCATTATCAGAATATAAGAACAAACTTTTTATAGCAGCCTGTATTGACAGATCCGGCGCTGCAAAATATATAATAGAAAATTTCAATCCCGACATAATAATTCTGGATGACGGATTTCAGCACAGAAAGCTTTCCCGGGATCTTGATATTGTCATAGCAGATGCAGGCAGCATAATAAAGAATAAATTCCTGAATCATTTTACATTGCCGTCAGGTATTTTACGTGAAAACTACGGAAGTCTGAACAGAGCAGATATTATCATTCAGAATAATAAAGATAAAACCTTTGAAGTATTATCTGTTTTGAAAAAATATGGCAAAGAAATAATATCAATGAGATATAAAACGGAATATTTAAAAGATTTTAAAAACATTATTTTAAATACAGACACATTTTCAAATAAAGCAATTATTTTTTCAGGCCTGGCAGATGATTCATCTTTTTTGCAAATGGTGAAAGATCTGAATATCAATGTTTCAGAAAATATAAATTATAATGATCATCATGATTATACTGAAACGGATATTGATCATCTGAAAAGCAGATTCAGGAAAAATACAATTTTTATAACAACCGAAAAAGACTTTGTCAAAATAAAGAATTTCAAAAACTTCATGGAGGAATTTCCTGTGTATTATCTGAAAATAAATATTGAGATAGAAAAAAATACTCAGCTTCTGTTTAACAATTATGACAAATTATTAAAATGAAAATAGCTCTTACAAGATCCGATACTACTTTTGAAAGATATGAAAAGTGGCTGAAACATTATAATGTTGAATTTAAAGTCCTTGATTATAAAGGTGATGAAAAAGAAATTTCAAAACTTGAAGAATGTTCGGGATTGATCCTCAGCGGCGGAGTTGATATTTACCCTGATCTTTATTGCGAAGGAGGTAATGTGAATAGCCTTGAGACATACACACCAGAGCGTGATGATTTTGAATTAAGGGTTATTGATTTGGCTATGAATAAAAAACTTCCAATCCTTGCCATCTGCCGGGGCTGTCAGCTTATGAATGTATATTTTAAAGGAAGTATTATATATGATCTTATGGATGTTTGCGGAGTGAATCACGATCGTATCTCAGAAACGGAGGGACGCATTCATGAAGTTAACATTATAAAGGGCACGATGCTTTACGAAATTATACAAACTGATTCCTCCAAGGTAAACAGCTATCATCATCAGGCAATTGACCTGTTGGGTGATGGTTTGATTGTAAATGCAAAGTCAGATGACGGCATAATAGAAGGAATAGAATATTCAGATAAAAAAAACAAACCCTTTTTCCTGGGCATTCAATGGCATCCGGAAAGATTTAAGGATCTCAATGATCCGGCTTCAGAAAATATTTTAAATTATTTTATTAATGAGTGCAAGAAAGTCAACTGAATTTATCAGAAAAATTATTTTTTTAATTTTTACCTGCACGGTGTTTTATTCCTGTTCGGCATCACAAAATAATAATGCTAAAATCGAGGAACTTACTTTTTCAGAATTGAAATCGCTTGTAAATAATAATTCGAAAAAATTAAGTTCACTTGATGCTGACGGAGAAATATCCATAGATTCACCCGAGCTGAGTAATTCAGGTTCCATTACAGTCAGTATCAACAAACCTGACAGTGTATATACAAAACTGGAAGGTCCATTCGGAATTGATATTGCTGATCTTCTCATTACAAGAGATAATTTTATTTATTACAAACCGATGGATAATACCGTAATCAAGGGTCCGTCCAATTCGCATTATCTCGGAATCATTATGAAAATACAAATAGACTTTGATGATATAGTAAATGCTTTTTCGGGAAAGTTCATATTCAGGGATGAGAATTATCCTGATGCAAAAATATTAACTGAAAACGGTAATTATCTGATGAACATAAATACAGGTAAAGAGATCAAAAAATTCTGGATCGATCCTGATAATTTTTTTGTGAGAAAAGCAGGTACTTATGAACTCAACGGGGAAACAAAGATCGAAATTATGTATGATAATTTTTATGAAGCCGAAGGCATCTATTTTCCGAAAAAAATCACTATCGAAAGACCTAAGGAAAAGCAATATATCTGGCTTACATATTATAATGAGGAATTCAATAATAACAAGCTGACTTACAGACTAAAGATCCCGAAGAGCGCTAAGGAAGTTATCTGGGAAGGATATTAAATATGCCCAATTCAATTGTAACCGGTATCAGAGACTATGATGTTTCGGTTATACTTACTATGTACAACAGCAGAAAATTTTTCCTGAGAGCTTTGAATTCGGTACTTAATCAGACTTATAAAAAGATTGAATTGATCATAGTTGATGACGGAAGTACAGACGGAACTGAATCAGTTCTTTTCCCTGTATTAAAGGAAAATGATTTTATAAAATACATCAGACACTCCAACAGGAAACATCCCCTTTCACTTAATGCTGGAATAATTAACTCAAGTGGCAAATTCATTACATTTATTGATTCCGATGATGAATACAGATCAAATCATCTTGAAGAAAGAATAAAATATTTTTCAGTGAATAAAGACATTGATCTGATCTACTCCCCCGCTGATCTGATTGGCAATGAAGATGATATGTATGTTCCGGATGCTCACGATAAAGAAAAACTCATTCATCTGAATGACTGTATCATAGGCGGTACTTTTTTTGGAAAAAGAAATGTTTTTGAAACTTTGAACGGTTTTAAAAATATATATTCACACGATTCCGAATTTTATAAAAGAGCTGTTGAAATTTTTAATGTGAAAGAGTTTGAATTACCTACTTACGTATATTACCGTGATAATCCTGACAGTGTAATAAGCAAGCTCAAAAGTAAAATGAACGGGCATTGATGCAAAACTATTATTAGAAATATGAATAGAGATGAATTATTAATGTCGGAATGCATTAAACTTGCGCTAAAAGGCAAAGGCTGTGTTTCCCCAAATCCACTCGTCGGAAGTGTTGTTGTCAAAGATGATAAAATTATCGGGAAGGGATTTCATAAAAAGTTTGGTAAAGCTCATGCGGAAGTTAATGCAATTTCAGATGCGGAAAAAAACGGTTATGATGTAAAAGACACCTCTCTTTATGTAAATCTTGAACCCTGTTCTCATACCGGCAAGACACTGCCCTGCGCTGACCGGATAATTAATAAAAAAATAAGTAAAGTGTTTATCGGAATGAAAGATCCTTTTGAAGAAGTTAACGGAAAAGGAATTCGAAAACTCAAAGCTGCAGGCATAGATGTTAAAACCGGTATATTAAAAAGTGAGTGTGAAGAACTTAATAAATTCTTCATAAAATATGTTACCCGAAAACTTCCCTACGTAAGTTTAAAAATAGCTCAGAGTATCGACGGGAAAATTGCATTAAACAATTTCAGTTCAAAGTGGATCACCGGAAAGGAGTCCCGGAAATTTGTTCATCAGCTCAGAAGTGAATATGATGCGGTTTTAATTGGTAAGAATACTGCTCATTATGACAATCCTTCTCTGACTGTCAGGGATGTCAGAGGCAGAGATCCGTATAGAATTGTGATCGATAGAAATTCTGAACTATCACAAACTTTGAATGTGTTTAAAGATTCAAATAATCATAAGACATACATTGTAAAAGATCATTCCGGAAAGCAAAGTTACGCGAATGAGATATTGCTGAACTCTGAAAACGGCAAAATTAAGGTACCGGATATTTTGAAAGAACTTTATAAAATGAATATAAACAGTGTTCTGGTGGAAGGCGGCGCAAATCTTTATTCACAATTTGCAGGAACTGATCTTTTTGATGAAATCTATCTGTTTATTGCTCCAAAGATCATCGGAACAGGTATTTCATCTTTTGGAGATTATTCAATAAGGGATTTATCGGGTAGAAATACTTTAAAAATAAACTATACCGGGCAATTTGCTCAGGATCTTTTAATTAATTATAAAAATGTTTACAGGAATAATACAGGATAAAGGTAAAATAGTTAAAAGAACTGTTAACAAAGATAGTATCAGATTTACTGTAAAACCGGAAAGCAAGATTTTCACAAAGAATTTAAAAATCGGTGACAGTATATCAATAAATGGTGCCTGCATGACCGTAGAAAATATTATTTCCGGTGAATTCAGCTTCACTACAATTAAAGAATCTTTGAGCAAAACCAATCTAAGTGCATTAAAGTCAGATGACTTAGTTAATCTGGAAGAAGCAATGACTTTAAGATCAAAACTCGATGGTCATATCGTTCAGGGTCATGTAGATTGTACCGGAACAGTAAAAAAAATCACTAAATTAAAAGACAGCTGGGAATATTTCATTGAATTCAGTTCAGAATTCAGTCAGAACATTATACCGATCGGTTCCATAGCCATTAACGGTGTTAGCCTTACAATAGCAGCAATTCCTAAAGAAAACGCAAAGAATGTGCTTATTAAAGTTGCAATAATCCCTCACACATTTAAACATACTAATTTCAGCAAATTAAAAGCCGGAGATACAGTGAATATAGAATTTGATATACTTGGAAAGTATGTTAACAGGATATTTAAAAATCATATATAGAAAAAAATACCGGAAGATAAATTAGAAATTATCTTCCGGTATCTGTTTTTGCGGGGTTGAAAAATATCTGTAAGTATTATTTATTTGCTTCCTGCTTGTTTATCTTTATCTTTTGATCCTGATAAGCTTTTTTATCATATATCTTAATTGACATGTCAATACTTTCATTGGCTTTATTTATGTCCTTATTCTGAAAATAAAGATCAGATAAAATGTAATAAACACTTGCCTCATTAACCGTTCCCTGCACATAAGGCAGACATTTTTCCATTAAAATTATGGCTTTTTCTCTGTCAGAGTCGGTTGCTTTTTCATCTTTCATTACGCCGTAAGCTGTTCCTATCAGATATCCTCCGTAGCTTTGTGAAACTTCAAAATCAGCGCTTCCGAATTTTGTAAATGCTTCCTGAAATGTTTTTTCCGCAGTTTCATTATCGCCTTTATCAGCATAAAATGAAGCGAGCGTCAGATAAGCGTCTTTAACTTTCCCGCTGTTAGGATATTCATTAATAAGGGACTGAATTGTAACAGGATCTTCTTTTATATAAGCCAGCATGAATTTTGCATCATCGGTATAACCTTTTTCATTTGAAGGATCCAGTGAAATTGTTTTTTCCAGATAAACCTTCACATCGCCGTCAAGTCCATTTGATGATATTTTCTCAGCCATTAAATAATTAGCGGCGGCATCATCAGGATCAGATTCAAGCATTTTGGATATAGCTCCGTAAGTATTAACGCCATTATTGTAATCCTTCATTTTAGCAAGAAACTGTTCGGCAGGTAAATATCCATATATTCTGTCTATCTCCACACCATTTGCATCAGCAAAGACAATTGTCGGAAATCCTTTCACTCCGTATTTTTTTGCAAGATCAGGACCTTCGCCTTTTTCGGCATCTATTTTCCAGTTGATCTGATTTGCATTTGCAAAATCTGAAACTTCCTGATTGGTATATACTTTTCGGTCTGTTTCGACACACCATTTACACCAGTCTGTAATAAAATCTATCATTACGATCTTATTCTCATTTTGCGCCTTTGCAAGTACTTCCTGATATGTACCGGTAGCAAAAATTACCTCTTCGGCTAATGCGGTTTTATTATATGTTATCAGCAATGCTACCAATAACAAACTCTTAGATAAAAATGATATTAATTTCATTTTAAGGCTCCGTTTTTTATTTAGTTAAAGTAGTAATATTGATTAAATTGTTCAATGTTAAACTTAGCGTTTATCTGTATATTTATCCGGTACTGTCAGAACATTTTTTACTTAACATTTGATTTAAATCCAATTCATAAACAAAAATTTCAGATTGTGAAATAAAACAAACCTGCCTGTAAAAAATTGCTGGAAGAAATTCGGATCATAGGCGGAAATTATCTTTAAAAAAATCGGCAATTATTCTTTTCATCTTACACCTTATAATTCAAAAGAATGAATGTAAGCCTTAAGGATATATTCTATATTTCATTAAATCGTTTTGGACGGAGTTGGTAATTGAATTATATAAAGGTTAATAATGTTCTTGAAAATCACAATCTATTATTTTATTATTGTTCAACTTATTTTTATCAAAATTAAAAAGACCATATGATAACTAGTTATAGATTTATTTATAACTAAAACTCAGAAAATGAAAATAAAAAAATCTCTCCACCCGTTTCTAGTTCTTTTATTTGTAGTTTTAGCATCAAATCAGTTAAGATCCCAGACAAATACAACTTACGATTTTTTAAAATTAGACGTCAGCGCCAGGGCTAATGCGCTTGCGGGAAGTTATATCTCCGCTACAAATGACGTAAATTCGATTTTTTATAATCCGGCCGGAATGTCAACTCTTACCGGAACTCAGGCGGCTGCAGGCTTTTATAAATATCTACTTGATATTAATGCCGGAATTATTTCTTACGGTCAAAGATATAAAGATGCAGGATATTTCAGCGGAGCCATCCGTTATATAAATTACGGCAGTTTTGAAAAATATGATGAAGAATCCAACAGTGTCGGGACATTTTCAGCTAATGAGATGGCGCTGTCTTTAGGCTATTCCAATACGTATAAAAATAATTTTCACTACGGAGTTAATCTGAAATTTATTTATTCGGGAATAGACGAATATTCTTCTACTGCATTAGCCGGAGATTTCGGAGTTATGTACATATTGCCCGAATCCCATTGGAATTTTGCTCTCAGTCTTCTTAATGCCGGTTTTCAGCTGTCTCAGTATAATACCACCACAGAAGACCTTCCGCTTGATCTGAGAATTGGTCTGAGTAAAAAACTGGAACACCTTCCGCTTACAGTGCGATTTGAATTTGACGACCTGACCGATGATACAGGTGATTTCATTGACAGATTCAAGAATCTTTCGGTCGGCGGTGAATTTGATTTCAGTGAAAATGTAAAATTCAGAATAGGATATGATAATGGTCAGAGAGTTAATCTTGAAACAGGCAGTTCACTCGGACTGGCAGGATTTTCTACAGGTATTGGATTTAAATTCCTGGATGATTATACAGTTGATTATGCTTTTAATTCACTCGGAAATGTCGGTACTACCAATACCATAGATATTCACTTTGCAATAAAATAATCATACAATTTTATATAAAAAAAAACCGGATCATTGCTGAACCGGTTTTTTTATTTAAAAATTTTTAAGTATTAAAATATATTCAGTTTAACACCGTTTTTTCTGATATTCTTTGAAAGCTTTTCTATCTGCACCAGTGTCTCATTCATGTTGTTGAAGAATTCATCATCCGAGAGAAATTTTCCAATTCCTTTATCTTTGTTCTGAAACTGTCCGACTACGACATTAAGATTACCAACAAGTGTATCCACTGAAGTTGTAAGTGTCTGAATATCCTGAAGCGTGCTCTTCAGTTCATTTCCGTTTTCAATGACTACATTATCAACATTACCAACAGTGTTTTCGAGTTTGGAAGTAATTCTGTTGAGTCCGTTTCTGCTGTCATTCAGCAATGAATTCAGATTCTGTGAAGATGTTGCAAGATTTGACATTGTTGTTTTAATGTTTCCCTTAAGATTTCCATCCCCTACTATATCATTTACATTCATGATAACTGAATTAAGATTATCCGTAGATGTTTTAAACTGACCTATCAGACTTTTTACATCTGAGGTAATATCCGCAAAGGAATTCATAAGTGAAGCAAAATCAGCTCCGGGATTACCTCTCAGAGGAGTGGATGGGTCCAAGTCAGCTGTACTTTTGCCCGGTTCTATGTAAAGCACTTTACCGCCCGTTAGCTCGGTTGCTGCAATGTAAATATCATAATCTTTTTTGATCTTTATATTCCTGTCAATGCTGAACAATATCTTTACGGAATCTCCTGTCAGTTCTATTTTATCGATCTTACCCTTTCTTACTCCGTTAACGCTTACCATGTCGCCTTCATTTATTCCGCTCACTTTCGGAAAGTAAACGGCATATTCCTGCATTTCAAGTCCCACACTGAAACCTTTAGCCCAGAATATTGACAACAATACCACAAGCGCTGCAATAAACACAAACAATCCTACTTTAAAATCAGCATAATTCTTTTTAGCCATTTTATATTAATTTAGATATGTTAAGAATTTTATATTTTATCATCCCGTCCGGTACATCCACTTCCACTATCTCATTTTTCTTCTTTCCCAAAAGCGCTTTCCCGATCGGTGACGTGACTGAGATCTTATCCATTTCAAAATCAGCTTCTTCAGGTGAGACAAGCGTAAAGGTAATTTCCTCTTTTGCTTTTATGTCGAGTACTTTTACAACTGATAAAATGTAAACTTCATTATCAGGCATGTCTTCAGGCGCAATTATCTTTACCTTTGACAGCATTACTTCGAGTTTTCCGATCTTGAATTCATGATGACTCTGCGCTTCTTTGGCTGCATCATATTCGGCATTCTCACTGAGATCACCGTGAGCCCTTGCTTCCGCAATTTTTTCGGCTATCTCTTTCCTTCCCTGAGTCTTTAATTCTATCAACTCATTCTCTATTTCCACTAGTCTTGATTTTGTTAAATAAACTACATCAGATGTTTTCATCATTAATTAATTTTTTTCCTTTTTTTAATATTTCTGTTATTTAATTCCCGGGAATTTATCAATAATAAATGTCCCAGTTTATCTTTTTTTGTTTGTAAATAATTTTCATTATCCGGATTTGAGGATATCTCAATCGGCACTCTTTCCGTAATTTCCAGTCCGTAAGCATTCAGACCGACTACCTTTTTCGGATTATTTGTAAGCAATCTCATTTTCCTGACTCCAAGATCCCTTAATATCTGTGCACCTACTCCGTAATCCCTCAGATCAGCTTTAAATCCGAGTTCTAAATTTGCTTCTACTGTATCCCTGCCTTCTTCCTGAAGATTGTATGCTTTGAGTTTGTTGTGAAGTCCTATTCCCCTGCCTTCCTGCCTCATATACAGTACAACACCGTTTCCCTCCTTCTCTATCATTCTTAATGACTCAAGTAACTGAGGTCTGCAGTCACATCTAAGTGAACCGAAGATGTCGCCTGTAAGACATTCCGAGTGAACTCTCACAAGTACCGGATTATCAGGATATATCTTTCCTTTAACTATGGCTATGTGTTCCTTTGAATCTACTTTACTCCTGTATAATACGATCTTGAATTTTCCAAATTCGCTTGGAAGCCCTGCATCGACTAGTCTTTCTACTAACTTTTCTTTCTTTAATCTGTACTGGATCAGATCCTGAATGGATATCACTTTCAAATTCAATTTGTCTGCAATCTCAAAAAGATCAGGCAATCTTGCCATTTCGCCGTTGTCCTTCATTACTTCGCATAAAACTCCTGCAGGGAAATGTCCTGCCAGTTTTGCCAGATCCACTGTTGCTTCCGTATGTCCTGCTCTTCTTAATACACCTCCAGGTACAGACTTCAAAGGAAAAATATGACCGGGTCTGCCCAGATCTTCAGGTTTCGTTTTTTTTGAAATCAATGACAGAATTGTCTTATTTCTGTCCGATGCTGAAATACCTGTGGTTGTTCCGTGCCGGTAATCAACACTCATTGTAAAAGGTGTCTCATGGAGTGATGTATTCTTTTTTGTCATGAGTGCAAGATCAAGTTCATCAAGTCTGTCCTCTTCCATTGGCACACACATCAATCCTCTCCCGTTCTTAGACAGAAAATTGATGAGCTCCGGTGTTGACTTCTCTGCTGAGAAGATCATATCACCTTCATTTTCTCTGTCCTCATCATCTACTACGATAACAACTTTTCCATTCTTAAAATCTGTAACCGCAGATTCGATGCTGCTTAACTTAAAATTTTTGTTTTTTGATTTCATGTTTTCTGACTGTAATTATACATTCTCTTATCCCGGTTTTTATTAACCGCCTAATAAAGATTTTCTCTCAGGCTCTACATCTGTTACTCCGATAATTGTTGATACAGCCGATCTTTCCATCTTCAACTTTAAATTGTCCGATACCTTTATTAGTAAAGTCTTGTCTTCGATTCCCTCAACTGTACCGTGAATTCCTCCTGATGTAATTACCTTATCTCCTTTTTTTATGGATTCCAGAAGCTGTGCTCTTTCTTTCTGTCTTTTTTGCTGAGGTCTTAATATCAGAAAATAAAAGATGACAATGATCAGTAAAAACGGAACTATGGAAGATAAAATTGACTCTATTCCTCCCGGTGCCTGTTGTAATAATATTAAATTCATTATTTATTTATTTCCTTTCTGTATTATTTAAATGTTAATTGTTTGTTGAAATTTAAACCTTATAATTTCTTATTTGCTGTTACAGTATTTATCTATAAAATCATTTCTGAATTCCTTAAAATTGTCATTAATTATCGATTCTCTGATCTTTTTCATTAACCATAAATAAAAACCTGTGTTATGAAGCGAAGCAAGCTGAACTCCGAGAATTTCCCTGCTTATGAACAAATGTCTGAGATAAGACAGAGAAAAATTTTCAGATGTATAAGTTTTGCATTCTTCATCAGGCGAATTGAAATCATTTTTATATCTGGCGCTTTTAATATTTATCTCTCCTCTTGCTGTAAATATTCTCCCGTGTCTTGCATTCCGTGTAGGCATTACGCAATCAAACATGTCTATACCCCGTTCCACGCAATTGATAAGATCAATTGGTGTGCCTACTCCCATTAAATATCTCGGCTTTTCTGAACTCATTATGTCTGTTGAAAAATCAACTGTGTCATACATAAGATTTATATCTTCACCGACTGCAAGTCCTCCTATCGCATTTCCGTCAAAATCAATTTCTCCAAGATCTTCAATGCTCTTTTTTCTCAGATCAGGAAATGTGCTTCCCTGATTTATCGAAAATAATCTCTGTCTGTGACCGTATCTGTCTTCAGTGTTTTTCAAATGTTCATAACATCTTTTTTCCCATCTGGTTGTAAGGTCAATTGATCTCCGGACAATGCTCTTTTCAGAAGGATGCGGCAGACATTCGTCAAGCGGCATCATTATATCTGATCCTATAATTCTCTGAATATCAATTACTCTCTCCGGCGTAAAAAAATACTTATCACCGTTGAGATGCGATGAAAATTCAACTCCGTCATCATTATTCTTATTTAATTTTGACAGACTGAAAAACTGAAAGCCGCCGCTGTCAGTTAACAGGCTTTTGTTCCAGTTCATGAATTTATGAAGTCCGCCTGCATTTTCTAGCACGCCGGTTCCTGGTCTCAGAAATAAATGATAAGTATTGCCGAGAATTATTCTGGTATCAAACTCATGCAGCTCCCGCTGTTCGACAGCTTTGACCGTTCCCAGTGTTCCGACTGGCATAAAAACGGGTGTCAGGATTTCAGAATGATCTGTCCGAATAATACCGGCTCTTGCCTTCAGACCGTCTTTACTTTTATGTGAAAGAACTTCAAAAAACCTTTCCTTTATCATCAATATCAGAATATAATTATCATTTACAATCTATATTTTATAACGTGTCTAAACTTTTTTTATTAAATTACTGATCTCCGGCATTTTACTTTTTTACTATCTTATCGCTTCCCATTCTTTAGATATCGATTTTTTAAACAAAAAAACCGAGACCGAATTTTTTCCCCAGTCCCAGATCACTCTTGGATAACCGAATCTTCTGTATCGTCTCGGGGATTCATAAATTACCAGATCCCGTCTGAATTTTATCTTTCCGAATTTTCTTAATCTCTTATATAAATCAAAATCTTCTCCCGCTGCCAGATTCTCATCATATCCATTTACCATCAGAAAATATTTCCTCGGTATTATATGACATTCACCTCTTCCCATGCCCATAAAAAACTTATTGAGCATTGCAGTATAATTATTGTAAAATCCGTGAAAAATTGTATCCGAAAGTTTTCTTTCTTCCGGAAAGACTTCTATTTTACATGCAACTGCTGAGATACCATCATCCGAAATTTCTTTGATTATTTCATTAAAGAACAATTCAGGATCTCTTATGATCGTATCCGCATTTAAAAAAATAAGAACATCTCTCTGAGAATCCATAGCACCGGCATTTCTTCCCTGAGAGATGTTCTGCGGAAAATTCTCTCTGTAATCCACTATCCTGTCAGCATATTTTCCCGCTATTGAAAGTGTCGAATCTCTGCTTCCTCCGTCACTGACAATGATCTCAAGATCATATCTGTTTCTGACTTCTTTTGTGAACTGACTTAATGTTCTTTCTATTAATTTTTCTTCATTGAGTGCCGGAATAATTATGCTTATTCCTTTTCTGACATTCTGAAGATCATGCATTTATAAGTATTCCGGTACCTTTTTTATCTATGGTTTTTAATCCGTTTGCGGATACTTTTATTGTGACCCATCTTTTTTCTTCTTCTATCCAGATTCTTTTCTTCTGAAGATTGGGAAGTTGTCTTCTCTTTGATTTGTTATTGGCGTGAGAGACGTTGTTTCCTGTTAATGGTCTTTTGCCGGTAACTTTACATACCTTTGACATTTAATATTTCTCCTTTTAGTTTTTCTTATTTTTTGTAAGGTTTATAGGTAGATTCGTAAACTTTCATATTTCTGTCGAGAAATTTGAATGTCCCTCTGTCTGTTTTTATGGTATCAACTATCCTCACATTTATGAGTTTGGTTTCTACATTTGTATCCGGACACATTACGATGTTATCCGATTTCTTTCCTAATTTATTCGCTTTATCGGCAAATGTTTGTTGTTTGGCCATTTGTAGTTATTTCTTTTTAATTTAATTTGCAAATATACTTCTAACTGCTTTAATAATAAAGACAGTTCATAAAGTTAAAATTTTAAAGTTATTATAATTATATAAGCTGACCGTCTGATTCCTGATATGCTATTTAGCCGCAGATTGAAACGGATTTTCACAGATCAGCAAAAAAATTAAATTGTGATAATATAAAATTCGTGACATATCGTGTCAAAAAAATTATTTATAATTTACTGCTGATAATAAGCGGTAAAATTAAATAAATTTAAATTCTTATTTACCGATTGAATCCCTGATCTTTTCGTTCACATTCTTGATCACCATTTCCTCAGCTTTCAGGATCATATTTTTAATGGCAATAGGTGAAGATTTACCGTGGCCTATGATCGTAATTCCGTTTATTCCAAGTAACGGTACTCCACCGTATTCCTGATAATCAAAATCCTTCAGCACAACATTCTTCAATGTTCCGTACATCATCCCAATCCATAGCTTCTTAAAAAATCCCTGAGCTGCATATGCTTTGAATTTTCCTTTGATCACATCCAGAACTCCTTCGGCAAACTTCAGTATAACGTTTCCGACAAATCCGTCACATACTATCACTTCAGCTTTTCCTCTTAATATGTCTCTTCCTTCTACATTACCAATAAAATTCAATCCTGATCTTTCAAGCAATTCATAGGTTTCAATGGTAAGCGAATCACCTTTTGATTTTTCTTCACCGACACTTAAAAGTCCTATCCTCGGATTACTTACATTGTATATGTTCTTCATATAAATATTACCCATTATTGCATACTCTAGCAAATGTTTGGGTTTGCAGTCAACTGATGCCCCTACATCAAACACCATAGTGGTTCCCACATCAGACGGAAATAACGAACCTATGGTAGGTCTCCCTACTCCTTCGATTCTTCCCAGTTTTAAAATTGACGCGGTCATTACGGCGCCGGTATTTCCCGCGCTTATAAATGCATCAGCCTTTTTTTCCTTAACTAAATTAATTCCGGCGCTTATTGAAGAATCAGGTTTTGATTTCAGAGACTCCGTAGGAGAATCTCCCATTGTTACTACATCTTCAGCATTTAAAACACTGATGTTCTTAAGCTTTACCTTATGCTTAAAAAGTTCATCTTCGATGAGCTTTTGCTTACCGACAAGTATAATCTCAAGCTGATCCGGTTTTAACTCTGCTGCTATAATGGCTCCTGATACATCATTAAGTGGAGCTTCATCACTTCCCATTGCATCAACCGCTATTTTAATCTTTTCCATACGCTGATCAGAATTATCAATGAATTAATTTCCGTGAAAATTTTTTTATGGAATCTAAAGAGATGAACTTAATTGTACTTCCGTATTAAATATTAATTATTTTTTTGGAATTACAATACTTCTGCTGTCATAAAAACCGCAGGACGGACATACTCTGTGTGATAATTTCATTTCACTGCAGTTTGGACATGACATTAATGTCGGCGCAGTAGCCTTGTAGTGAGTTCTTCTCTTTCGGCCTCTGGCTTTTGAATGTCTTCTTTTTGGATTTGGCATTTTATTATATTTTTATTTTTTTTTATTTTGTTTTTGTTTTGATCAGTTTTTCCCAGACAGGATTTACTTCTTCCTGCTCGCGTATATTTAAAATTTCATTTATATTTTTATTGCAAAAAGAACATCTTCCATCTGTCTCTTCCGGCGCTTTTCTTAACGGGATTGAAAGCAGTATAAAATCACGAAGATCCTCTTTAAGATCCACATAAACTGTGCTGGGTGAAATAAACTTTATTTCTTCATCCTGATTGTCCGGATCATCATTAAACTCCCGGAATTCATACTTATAGATCAGGTCGTTTTCCGTATCAATTTCATCTGTATATTTTTCGAGGCATCTGTCACAGTTATATTCTATTTTTCCTTTGAGAAAGACCTTCAGTGAGATCTGATTGTCAATCTTATATAATTCAACAATGACCTTGAATGATTCCGGTATGGAAAAATCAACATCTCCAAGATCAAGGTCTTCCTGTTTTGCCGTGAACTCGTATTTTTGTTCACCTTCTTTAAGATTATGAATGTTGATCTTAAACATCTTTAAACTCCTTTACAATAATTACAATTATTATAATGTTTTAAATAATTTCAAAGAACATTTGTAAATATCATTTACAAACTAATATTCAGAAATAAGTATTTATTCGAGATGGTTATTCAGATCTGAAAAGTTCTGATCAGGCTCCTGTCAGTTCTTTATATGCTTCAGAATCCAATAAATTACTGATCTCATCCGCATTATTGTATTCGATCTTTACGATCCAGCCGCCTTCATACGGTTCTGTATTTACAACAGATGGATTATCATTTATAGAATTATTTACTTCTGTAATTTTTCCGGAAACCGGTGAGTATACTTCTGAAACTGTTTTTACTGCTTCAATGGAACCAATACTGTCGCCCATCTTAACTTCCATTCCGATTTCTGAAGTTATATCAAGATAAATAATATCTCCAAGTTCTCCCTGAGCATAATCCGTAACTCCGATAATGCAAATATTATCTTCTACTTTTACCCATTCGTGTTCCTTTGTATATTTTAATGAAGCTGGATATTTCATTTTACTGTAATTTAAATTTTAAAAGGAAATTGCAATTTAACGGATTTAATCGTTGGATTCAATTGAGAAATTGGGTGTGATTAAATTATCTAAGTACATGACAATAATTTAGTAACGTTAATAAATTCAAGATCATTGTAGATATTCCCGGATAAGAGCTTTCTAACAAAGGTAGTTAGATAATCAAAACCACATCTGAAAGTGCTTCTTTGCTTTCTTCCGTGGTTCATGATTCTGATCTTAATTGATTTACTTACCCATAATCCGGCCAATACATACAATGTGTAATCAATACTTATAATGGCAATTAGCATTTTTATTTTATTTAAGTCTGTCATGTGTGTATCTTCAAAATTAAATCCTTCTGTCTTAAATGCTCCAAACATATTTTCTATTGTCCATCTCATCTGATGTTTTTTTAAAGAATTTAGATTGCTCCAGCTGCTGACAACCATACAAATACCTTTACTGGATTTCATTGCTTAAATATATAACTTAAATCCTAAGATGTTCACAGGTTTTGGATAATCCATTTTCACATTCTCTCTACAATTGCGAAATAAATATTCTATTGTCCTGCAGTGTTTTTGTAGAGTGCTTCCTGCTTTTATTTGCTTTGGGATTCTTATGTGAAATTCAATTTGATTTGTAATTAAATATCTAAACCAGTGAACTCAGATAAACTCACGATCACCCAATAACCCCAGGATTCGCTCCTTCCCAAGTAGGTTAATCGCCTTCTGCAATAATTCTTTTCTTTCCTGAGTGCTTCATGATCCTCACTTGTCCAGCAACTCCCAATATAGTGGAAAACTGTTATTTCTGAAAATTATACTTAACATTAAAATATATATCTTGGATTTACCAAATTTCCAGTTCGTCCTACCCATCACTAAATATTATTTCGACTGTCTTGACAGCAACATAAGAACAAATCGTGAATAATCATCATAATTCATTTCATAGATCTTAAAAAATCTTTGTCTCGTTCTGTAATTTGATTCACTCTTGATACCGGTATTCATTTATAATGAAATACGGCTTAACTTTATTGAAGCTGTTAGAATCATGAGTGTAACAAAATCTGTTAAAAATTTTATTCGACTTTTGTTCCATTTAAAACTTAATTGAAATGTTGATCTTAATTTGTTAAATAATACCGTTTCATAATCTGGCTCCTTTTAAATATTATTAATTTTAAGCGGTTAATTAATATTTAAATTAAAGAGTCAGATTTTGTTTTTTAACGCAAATTTTTGTCGTGTACAGAGTTAAATTTTATAGTGTATACTTTTCAGCAATATTTTCATAACTTTTCAAAATTAACAGCTCTTTAAAATACAGCCAATTAAAGCCTTGAACAAACTATACCTTTTTATCTTTTTTCTCGCATTTACATTTCCACAAAATATAGTCAACGCGCAGACCCAGCCCGAATGGCCGACATTTACTATGACGGCAACAAATATTCAGTCTTATCCTTCCGGTCCTCCGGGACCAAATCAGCAGGATAGCATTATTACATTTGAAGTTTATCTTCAGCAAACCAATCAGGGTCAGCCAGGAGTTCATGACCTTGAATTCTGCTGCGCGCAGTATAACTGGTATTTCGATGAAGATATTTTCAGAAATCCAAGTGTTGGAAATTTAGTTCTAACAAATCTTGGAAATCAAACAGATCTTCCTGTTGCTTTAAGACCTCCTACATTCCAGGTCGATTCTACAACAGTTTGGCCGAATGTAGGTTCAGATAGAAGATTGTTAAAGACATCCGGAAATCTTCCCAACTCAAACATAAACTTTTTTATTAGCGGTTCATACCCCGGTACAAAAATTTTAAAAATGAAACTTACAACCAATGGGAGAAAATTTAACGAACTTTATTATCATATTATAAGATGGAAATTAGGAGGAGCTCCAAATACTTTCTTAGCTTACTTTGTTCCTAATCCTCCGGGACCTGATTCAGCCAGACCACAGTTTGCGCAATCTCTCCTGGATACTAATGTAAATCAATACGTTCCTGTATACTATTATGATCCGGTTGAAATGGCAAGTTTCGTATCAACTGTTGTAAAAAATAATGTTGAACTTAACTGGTCAACTGCTACAGAAACTAATAATCAGATGTTTGAAATAGAAAGAGCAGTTGCTAATTCTACTTCAACTGAATGGACAAAAGTAGGAACTGTGCCAGGTAATGGTACCACTACTGAGATCCGGAATTTTAATTTCACTGACAGAAGAGTAAGTACAGGCCACTACATCTACAGATTAAAACAAATAGATTTTAATGGAACAGTTAACTATCATGATTTAAGCGATGAAGTAATTGTTGGAGTACCAACCGCATATGCATTATCACAAAACTATCCAAATCCATTTAACCCTACAACAAAGATTGATTATGAGTTACCTTATGATGGTAAAGTTAGTATTTTGCTGTATGATATTTCCGGAAGAGAAGTTGCTACATTAGTGAATGAAGTTAAAACTGCCGGGTATTATACAATTCAGTTTTCAGCTTCAGGCGGAGTAGTAAACTTATCCAGTGGTATGTACTTTTACAGAATTATTGCTTCAGGTTCAGAAGTAAAAGACTTCGTTGCAACTAAGAAAATGCTTCTAATAAAATAG
>CALMST010000284.1 GCA_937872315.1 uncultured Ignavibacteria bacterium
ACATAATTAACATAATTAACTAACAACATAAGGAGAATTAACTTAATGTCATATTTATTTACTTCTGAGTCAGTATCAGAAGGACATCCGGATAAAGTTGCAGATCAGATATCAGATGCTTTGATTGATAATTTTTTAGCATTCGACCCGGAATCAAAAGTAGCGTGTGAAACACTGGTTACTACAGGTCAGGTGGTACTGGCAGGTGAAGTCAGATCCAAAGCATATCTGGATGTGCAGACCATTGCAAGAAATGTAATCAAGAAAATTGGTTACACAAAAAGCGAATATATGTTTGAAGCGGATTCGTGCGGAGTTTTCTCAGCGATCCACGAACAGTCGCGCGATATAAATCAGGGAGTTGACAGAAAGAAAAAAGAAGAACAGGGAGCCGGCGATCAGGGAATGATGTTTGGATACGCTACTAATGAAACTGATGATTATATGCCAATCACTTTAGATCTTTCTCAGAAATTGCTTTCTGAACTTGCAGAATTAAGAAGAGAAAATAAACAGATCAAATATTTAAGACCTGATTCAAAATCACAGGTAACACTTGAATATGATGAGGACGGAAAACCTGCGCGTATCGACAGTATTGTAATTTCGACACAGCACGATGATTTTGCTTCTGAAACTGAAATGCAGAAGAAGATCAAGAATGATGTTGTAAAAATTCTTATTCCAAGAGTAATAAAGAAGTATCCGAAATATGCGAGACTTCTTAAAGACAAAAATATAACTTATCATGTCAATCCTACAGGTAAGTTTGTGATCGGCGGTCCTCACGGTGATACCGGACTTACCGGAAGAAAGATAATCGTCGATACATACGGCGGTAAAGGCGCGCACGGCGGCGGAGCATTTTCAGGAAAAGACCCTTCAAAGGTTGACCGCTCGGCTGCATACGCCACGAGACACATTGCAAAGAATTTAGTTGCCGCAGGATTGTGTGATGAAGTTTTAGTTCAGGTCTCTTATGCCATCGGAGTTGCCAAGCCGATGGGAATTAATGTTAATACTTACGGAACAAGCAAAGTCAGCATGTCAGATTCGGAGATCGCAAAAGTAGTCGAAGGTCTGTTTGATATGAGACCTTACTTCATAGAGCAGAGATTAAAACTCAGAACCCCTATGTACAGCGAAACTGCAGCATACGGTCACATGGGAAGAAAGAATCAAACTGTTAAAAAAGTATTCACTTCTCCCGAAGGTAAAGTCGTTAAAATGGATGTAGAGCTTTTCACCTGGGAAAAACTTGATTACGTGGATAAAGTAAAGAAAGCTTTTAAGATAAAGTAAGATTTATATAATCGGTTTAAAAATGTTTTAAAAACTAATATGAGTGATTTTATATTTGGATTTTTCTATCCGTTCAAGAGTATAAAATTATTTTTCAGACATCCTAAACTGATAGGTTATTCAATTGTCCCGATGGTGATCAATCTGATCATCTACGGGGCAATTTTTTTTTATACATTCAGCTGGATCACAGGCAAGTCCGAAGATGCCATAGAAAACAATATTAGCAACACTGTTCTTTTTGAAATTATACAGTACTTTCTAAAAGTTTTTTATTTTTTCATAGTACTTGTTATATGTTATTTTTTATTTGTGATCCTCGGCGGGATTGTCTCCGCTCCTTTCAATGAAAAAATATCCGCATACATCGAAGATAAGATCTACAATAAAAAGACCGAAAGGAATCTGCCTTTCATCCCGGATACTGTTCAGAGTATTGCCGCAGAGATGAAAAAAATTGCGTTCTATCTTTCATTCATCATTCCCCTTTTCCTTATCAACTTTATTCCAATGATAGGCAGCGTGATCTCGTTTGTCTTCGGAACGGGATTTTCATTTTTCTTTAATGCGCTCGACTTTATGGACTATCCGCTCACAAGAAGGATGGCGGGCTTCAGGGAAAAGCTTAAAGTTGTGAATTCAAAAAAAATGCTCAGCTACGGTTTCGGAGCGATGGCTTTCCTCCTTACTTTCCTTCCGGTGATAAATGTTTTAATGAATCCGATACTCGTTGCCGCCGGGACGGGTTTGTTTTATGAGAAGGATTATGATGATTTTGGTGAATCAACAACCTCTTCTTCTATGCCTTAAAAACTCTAAGGCTCCAAGGCTCTAAGGCTCCAAGAAGAGCATTTGAGGATTTTATCTTAGAGGCTTTGTGACTCCTAAGTAAGTCATTTTTTAAAAGCGCAAAATTTCTCCAAAATGACTTATTATATTGAAAACATTGTGCTAGTACAATCTGGTTACTTTGAGGCAAATCAATTTTTTTCGGATAGACTGATCCCTTCGGGAATTCATTCATTTAAAGTAGAGTAAATTTAACAAATGAAATAAAATTTATTTTTGATTATTTTATATAAGATAAATTTAAAAATGCATATAATTCTTTTCATTTATTTAAAATTTATTTTTATGAGCGACAGAGTAAATAAAAACCCATCAATTGAAGAACTTCTCTCCCTCATCAACACTCTGATCAAGGAAAATGAATTTCTAAAATTCGAAAATGATACTTTGATCAAACAAAATAAACTGCACATTGCTTTTTTTGATAAACAACTGCTTAGAATTGAGAATATGAACCGGTTCAATGAACTCATGACCGTTATAAATCAAAAATTTTCAGGATATATTAAGTACAGTGACTCATATAATAAGAAAAGTCCTGATAATTTAATCAATGCAGACTCGTTTAATAACAGTGATCTGTCAGAAAATGAGAAGAATGAGCCGCGCAATGAGAAGAATGAACCGCGCAATGAGAAGAATGAACCGCGCAATGAGAAGAATGAACCGCGCAATGAGAAGAATGAGTTGCGCAATGAGAAGA
>CALMST010000285.1 GCA_937872315.1 uncultured Ignavibacteria bacterium
CTTCAGCAAGAGGAAATAATGTCGATCAGCCGAGAAATCTGGCGAAGAGTGTGACTGTCGAATAAGTGTTGTTGAGTGTGTTGAGTGTGTGGAGTGTATGGAGTGTATAGAGTGTATAGAGTGTATAGAGTGTATAGAGTGTGTTATTATTGTTGAATACATTTCGTTAATAAAAAGTATCGCAGACCTTATGTTTGAAAATTAAACATAAGGTTTGCGTTTGTTTTATATAACAACAAATTATCATCTACTAACCACTAACTATTAACTACTAACTATTTAAGCAGCATCATACGTTTTGTCTGAGTAAATCCTTTTGATTCAAGTTTGTAATAATAAACTCCCGAAGAAAGTTTACTTCCGTCGAATTGTATATTATAATATCCCGGCGCTTTGTTCTCATTTACCAAAACCGCAACTTCATTTCCAAGTACATCATAAATTTTCAATGTAACAAATCCCAATTCCGATATCCCAAATCCCAAATGAGTGGTTGGGTTGAACGGATTAGGATAATTCTGTGACAGATAAAATTTATCAGGAACACCGATCACAACTTCATTAGATAACTCATAATATTTAAAATTCCCATTGAAATCTGACTGCTTAAGTCTGTATTCATATTTTCCCGACTGCAGGTTTTTATCCGTGAAAGTATAGCTGTTCGAATTACCGGTAGTGCCTTTCCCGGACACAAATCCTGCTTTGATCCAGTTATCATTGAACATTGAAGTTTGAACATTGAACATTGATCTTTCTACATCATATCCTGCATTATTCTCCTCAGAAGAAGTTGTCCAGCTTAAAGATACATTGTTTTTTTCAGTTTCTGAAGTGAATGAAGAAAGTTCGACCGGAAGGGGAATGTCGCCGTTGAGTAAGATGGAAACCTGATTTGTAAGGAAATTATATACGGCTAAATCTATATCTCCATCGTTATCCAGATCCCCGTAGGCGCCTGATGAAAATGATCCGCTATTAGCTGAAAATTGTGTAAAAATTCCATTACCATCATTAATCTGAGAATATAAATTATTAAATCCAACTACCATATCCATATACCCGTCTCCATTAAAATCTGAAACAAGAGAGAATATATATGCAAAGGTACTCATATTTGTAAAGGTTCCATTCCCGTTATTCATCAATTGAGTATCGGGAGAAATAATATCAATATATCCATCATTATTTACATCTATTGAATTTCCTCCGCGATAGCTATAAACAATAACATTGACACCGGATATAAGTCCTGAAAAGATATGTTCAGGATTATATATTCTATTTCCCTGGTTTTTCAGCATGTCATAACTGCGACATAAAGTATATTGAAAAATTCCTCCTCCTGTCGAACCATGAATTCCAAACGGATCAAGTGAACCATCATTATTAAAGTCATCTATAAATACTCTATCCTGATAATCACCAGGTAAGCAATTTCCTGTGAAGATGAATGAATATCCGGATCCGAATATTCCCTGGTCATTGTTGA
>CALMST010000286.1 GCA_937872315.1 uncultured Ignavibacteria bacterium
GCCGCTTGAATAGTTTTCTCCGTTAAAATCCACATGATAAGTTCCCGCGCTTTGCATTTCATTTACAAGCGTTTCAAAATTCCTTCCGAGCATATCAAAAATACTTAATCTGACAGGAACTGATGATTTAAGATAATAAGTGATACTTGTTGAAGGATTGAACGGATTCGGAAAGTTCTGTGAAAGAGAAATCTGCACGGGAATCTCAGCTGAAATACTTTGAATTGAAGTAATTACAGCATCTGATTTAAGTATAGTTCCATTGTTACCGACGATCCATCCTGTATTGCCGTTAGTGAAAAAGACTGAATTCAAAGAATTTGGTACACCTATGGATTGGTTGGTCCATTCCAGACCTCCGTTAGTTGTCATAAACATATTACTGCCTGCATTTCCATCGCCTGCAACCCAGCCTGTATTATTATCAATAAAACAAACTGATCGTAAATTTAAATTATTTCCGATGCTTTGGCTTGACCAGTTATTTCCTCCGTTTATGGTCTTGAGAACAATACCGGACTGGCCTACAGTCCAGCCGGTGTTTTCATCAGCGAAAAAAACTGAATATAAAGAATTAGTTACACCGGTATTTTGAGAAGACCAGTTAGTTCCTCCATCATTAGTATTTAGTATTGTGCCTGAGTTACCTGCAATCCATCCTGTATTATGGTTTGTAAAAAAGACTGAGTTTAAAGATTTATCTGTTCCGGAGTTTCGAGCCGACCAGTCGGATCCACCGCTTATTGTATTAAGGATCAAGCCTGAATCACCTGCAGCCCAGCCGGTATTTGGATCAGTGAAAACAATTGAATTTAAAGATCTGTCTGTTCCGCTGTTTTGAGCTGACCAGTTCATTCCGCTGTTAGTGGTCTTGAAGATCCCGCCGGATTTACCTGCAGCCCATCCGGTATTATTGTCAGTGAAACATAATAACTTCAGGGAAGTAACGGTTCCTGCGGACTGAACAGACCAGTTCGTTCCGGCATTTGTAGTTTTGATTATTTTCCCGGAATCACCTGCAACCCATCCCGTTTTATTGCTTGTGAAATAAACCGAAGAAAAATTTGTATTTATTCCTATCGCAGAAGATGGCCAGTTTGTCCCGCCGTTTGTTGTTTTGAATACCTTACCGTTATTTCCGACTGTCCATCCGGAATTTAAGTCCGTAAAAAATACAGATTTTAATGGATTACCTGACGGATTTAGTTGAGTTGACCAGCTTTCTCCCCGGTTTGTTGATTTGAATATTGAGCCCCGAGAATCAACAATCCATGCGCGGTTTGCTAAATAATATACTGTATCTATGGTATATACAGAGGTTATAAAATTACTGGTGGGGGTTGATGTTCCTGTCCAGTTTGCTCCTCCGTCATTTGTTCTTAAAATAC
>CALMST010000287.1 GCA_937872315.1 uncultured Ignavibacteria bacterium
CAGTACTGATCTAAAAGGTTAAATTTACTGAATTATTGTATTTAATTTAAATATGATAAATGACATTTTAAAATTTACGAAAATTCAAGATTATATATTTGAGCGAAATTAATTATAAGGTTTCTTTTGAAAAACCATATACACATTATTGTGAAGTTGAAATAATTGTTAAGGATCCGGGAAATGATCCTGTAATATTTTCAATGCCAGTATGGACGCCGGGTTCTTATCTGATAAGGGAATTTGCAAAGAATGTAGAAGGTGTATTTGCTGAAGACGCAGCCGGCAGCAAAATTGCATTTGAAAAGATAAGAAAGAACTCATGGAAAGTTGAATCAAAAGATCAGAGTTATATAAGATTCGGATACAAAGTTTATTGTAATGAATTTAGTGTAAGAACAAGTTGTATAAACGAAGATCACGCATTTCTGAGCAGTTCGGGTATTTTTATGTTTATACATGAAATGCAGGATAAGAAATGCATTCTTGAGATAAACCGTCCTGCCGGATGGGAAAAAATATCTACCGGTCTTGAAAAGATCTCTGAAAATATTTACGAAGCGGAAAATTATGATATACTGGCAGATTCCCCTATAGCAATCGGAAATCAGGAAATATTAGAATTCGAGATAAAAGGTATCAGACACTACATTTGCATGTCAGGAAAAGGTAATTATGATCCTGAAATTATAAAAAAGGATTTTAAACTGATAGCAGAGACAGAGATAAAATTCTTTGGAGGTGATATTCCTTACAAACATTACACATTCATAGTGTTTCTTCTGGAAGATGGCGGAGGTGGGCTGGAGCATTTGAATTCTTTTGTGGTAATGGCAAAGAGATGGATATTCAATGATGAAAAAGCATATAAAAAATTTCTTGGTCTGGTTTCACATGAATTCTTCCATGTGTGGAATGTAAAGAGAATAAGACCTGAAGCTCTTGGTCCGTTTGATTATGAAAATGAGAATTATACAAAAAGCCTCTGGGTATCAGAAGGGTTTACAAATTTTTATGACAATATATTTATCAGAAGAAGTAATATTCTGAATAATGAAGAATATTTTGAATTTGTAGATTCTGAGATTAATCTTGTTATGAGATTTAATGGTAGATTTGTTCAATCCCTTGCCGAATCGAGTTTTGATGCCTGGATAAAACTTTACAGACCGAATGAAAATTCATTAAACTCCGGAATTTCCTATTATACAAAAGGATCATTAACTGCCATGATCCTGAATATTGAAATAATAAAACATACCGGAGCTGAAAATTCACTGGATGATGTTGTGAAAATGTTATATGATGACTACAGGAAAGATAATTCAAAAGGTTTCACGGATGGAAGGATCAGGGAGATTTGTGAAACTGTCATCGGAAAAAATCTTGATGATTTCTGGGATAAATATATTAACGGAACTGAAGAGCTGCCGCTTGATTATTATTTAAATTATTGCGGACTTGAACTGGTTAATGAAAACGCTTCATTGAAAAGTTCGCTTGATATTGATCCGTTCGGCAAAAATGGCAAATTGGTTGTCAGAAAAGTATTTGCGGGCGGTTCTGCCTATGAATCAGGAATTAACGCTAATGATGAGATCATTGCCATAGAAGGCATAAGAGTTGACATGGATTCATTTAAGACTATTCTGGAAAATTATTCAGAAGGCATGGAAATTGAACTTCTGATCAGCAGGGATGGATTCTTAAAAAATGTAAAAGTAAAACTTATAAAGCCTTTGCCGAAATATAAGATCAGAGAAATGAAAACCAAGAATGACGAACAGGTTAAATTTCTTGATAAGTGGATCGGCGGCTGATATTTTTCTTTACCGTTTAGGAATGTTAAATACATAAATTGGTTAATAAGTTAATCTGATATGTTATGTATCCGGCATAATTAAAAAAAATTTTTAATTTTAATTTAATCTTCATGAAACAGATTTTACTTGTTTTATTAATGATCCTTGCATCAGGAATATATTCAGATAATAACATCAGAGCTCAGTATCAGAATGTATTGATCACAAATACAGGTTCTCCCAATGAACCCGCAATTTGCATTAATCCAAAAAACACAGATCAGCTTGTAGCGGGATCCAATCTTAATTTTTATTTTTATTCAACCAACAGCGGTTTAAACTGGACAAAGGCTACATTATCATCCACATACAGTGTATGGGGTGATCCGGCAATTACTGTGGATACAGCAGGAAATTTTTATTACGGACATCTGACCAATCCTGTGAGTTCATATTTTATTGACAGGATAGTGGTTCAGAAATCTACAAACGGCGGGATAAACTGGAATAACGGTTCATTCTCGGGTTTCATTCCTCCAAAACAGCAGGATAAGGAATGGCTTTGTGTAGATCCTTACAACAATAATATTTACATGACCTGGACTCAGTTTGACAGGTATGGAAGTACCGATCCTAATGACAGTTCGGTAATTCTTTTCTCTTCTTCGACCGATGCAGGGGAAAGCTGGAGCAACGCATTGAGGATCTGCAAAGAAGCCGGTGACTGTATCGATGAAGACAGAACCGCGGAGGGAGCTGTGCCTTGTACCGGACCAAACGGAGAGATATATGTTTCATGGGCTATTAATGAAAAAATTGTATTCAACAAATCAACTGACGGCGGAATAACCTGGCTTCCTGAGGAGACTTTTGTAACCACGCAGACCGGAGGATGGGATTTTAATGTCTCCGGAATATACAGAGCTAACGGGCTTCCGGTCACTTCATGTGATCTGTCTGACGGACCTAACAGAGGCACTATCTACATTAACTGGTCTGATCAGAGAAACGGAGCAACAGATACCGATGTGTTTATGATTAAATCAACTGACGGCGGGGTAACCTGGAGTGAAGTGAAAAGAGTGAATAATGATCCTTCCGGGAAACAGCAGTTTTTTACCTGGATGACGATAGATCAGACTACAGGAATTTTGTATTTTGTTTATTATGACAGAAGAAATTATACTACCCTTCAGACTGATGTTTATATGGCTAAGTCAACAGACGGAGGAGAGACATTTGAAAATTTCAAAGTTAGCGCTACTCCATTTACGCCTAATTCTTCGGTGTTCTTTGGTGACTATACAAATATCACAGCTGCAAATAATAAAGTGCGTCCTATATGGGCAAGACTTGATAATAATACTTTGAGTTTATATACTGCAATAGTTGACATTCCTACAGATATTCAGTTTTTGAATGAATCCTTGCCTTCAGCATACAAACTCTACGGTAACTATCCGAATCCGTTCAATCCGGTTACAAAGATAAAATTTGATGTAGCAAATGATCTTAAGGATATTGTAAGGATCACAATATATGATATGGAAGGAAAGGAAGTCGGAAAACTGGTCGATGGAAATCTTGAAGCCGGGACATATGAAGTTGAATGGGATGGTTCTGAATTTGCTTCCGGCACGTATTTCTGTAAAATGGAAACGGGAAGTTTCTCGGATACTATATCACTTTTATTAATTAAATAAATCAATAAAATATAAATTTAAAATCACACACTCAAAACTTTTACTAATTTTAAAACAGCAATATGAAAATTGTTTCACTACTTATTGGAATTATACTTATTGTATTGATCTCCTTATCGGTGAATGATACAACAAAAAGTAACAATAACCTTTCAAATTTTTATGAAGACAATAATTACAAAGAAGGCGAGATCATTGTAATGTTTAATACGGAAACAGATGCTCAGGCATTTGTAAGCAACTATGATGCAATTAATCTCACGGTAAAGGAAAAATTAATTCCTCATATGAATATATATCTGCTTGAATATGATGTAACAAGGTCACAGCCGGTAGATGCTCTTATGTCTGTTTTGCGAAGTGATAAAGTTGCAATAGCGCAGTTCAATCATTATGTAAAAGAACGTTCAATCCCCAATGATACAAGATTTGCTGAGCAATGGGATAAGAATAATACAGGTCAGACCGGCGGTATTCCTGATGCTGACATAGACGCTCCTGAAGCATGGGATATTACTACAGGCGGCGTTACAGCTTTGGGTGATACAATAGTAGTTGCAATAGTTGACGGTGGTCAGCAGGTGAATCATCCAGATCTTGATACATGGGTAAACTGGGGGGAGATTCCCGGTAACGGAATTGATGATGACAACAACGGATATATAGATGATGTAAACGGATGGAATGCTTCTTCAAATAACGGTAATATACCTTCGAATAATCACGGCACACACTGCGCAGGCATTGCAGGTGCAAAAGGTAATAATAATCTTGGTATAGCAGGTGTAAATCAGGTAGTAAAGACGATGCCTGTTGTTGGTTCTTCTAGTCTTGAAGCTACAGTCATAAAAGCATACGGATATGTATTAAAACAAAGGATCAGATACAATCAGTCAAATGGCACTCAGGGTGCATTTGTAGTTTCTACAAATTCCTCTTTCGGTGTTGATAACGGACAGCCGGCAAATTATCCATTATGGTGCGCATTCTATGACTCTCTCGGAAGAGAAGGAATATTAAGCGCGGGAGCGGGTCCGAATAATAATGTTAATATTGATGTTGTCGGAGATATTCCGACAACTTGTCCGAGCAATTTTCTTTTGGCAGTTACCAATACAACCAACACCGACGCGAGAAACAGCGGTGCAGGTTACGGAGTTATAAACATGGATCTCGGTGCTCCGGGTACAAACATACTTTCAACTATTCCAACCAGTAATTACGGATTATTGACAGGTACATCCATGGCAACCCCGCAGGTTGCAGGTGCTATTGGTCTTCTTCATGCAGGTGCCAGCAGCATATTTATTAATCTTATGAAAAATGATCCTGATTCGGCGGCTTTATTATTCAAGCAGTTTATATTGTCCAGTGTAGATACCATACCATCCCTGACAGGTATAACAGTTTCAAACGGAAGATTAAACGTACACAAAATGCTGCAAAAAGCCGCAACCGCCAATGTCCCTGTACTGAATCCATTTCAGATCAGAACTCCTTCTTCCGGCGCAAGAATAACTTCGCTTCCAAACGGAACAGCACAATATACCATTAACTGGGACACATCTGCAACCGGCGCAACTTACAGTTTCATTTTCGGAAGTCCTACTACAAGTATAAGAAAGATCTCAATTCCTTCGGGAACAAATTCAATAACACTTTCTTCCGGTCAGCTTGATAATATACTTGCCGGACTTGGATTAAATACCGGTGATTCAATAGTCGGACAATGGGACGTATGGACTTACAGACAGCTTCCTGTAAATGATTCCCTGAAAGCTAATAACGGTCCGAGAGCAATTACTTTTAAAAGAGACCGTCCAAGTCTGACTTCATTTAATCTGTTGTCACCTCCTGCCGGTACGACAGTTACGACTTCAGTATTTAATTCATCAAATGTTAACATCAACTGGACTCGCTCGGGCGAAGGTACAACATACAAATGGAAATTCGGCAGTCCGTTAATTTCTGATTTAAAATTGACGATAGAGTCAAATAACTCCGGTGTTGATTCCAATCTTACTGTTGTCAACAGTGCACTCGACGGAATTCTTCAGGGACTGGGACTTAATGCAGGTGATTCACTTACAGGGCAGTGGGCAGTCTGGGCATATAACGGCAGTGATTCGGTAAAGTCCTCTCAGACGTATGCATTAACACTGAAGAGACAATCAAAAGGCAGTGTTATGGTAATTTATGATTCCACATCTGCAAATGGAAGAATCTCAAGAGATTCAGTAATTGCAAATCTGAATTCTATGTCAGTGACATTTGATCTTTATAACCGGAAAACCAATTCCGGAACAGAATCAGTTTCATTCTTAGGTTATAAGAATGTAATATTACTTGGCGAAGGAACGTCAATAATGTCAAATATTGTGAAAGATTCACTTAAGTCTTATCTTAACTCCGGAGGTACCACGATTCAGACAAAATCAAAACTAATAATCTTCGGCGAAGATGTCGGTTATCAGCTTGACAGAAGCGGTTCGGCTTATATCGATACTGTGTTTACAAGAGGTATGCTGGGATTCAGATATGTGGCTGACAGACCGGGAAGCGTTACCGGGCAGGGAATAATCGGAGTCACAATAAATCCGGGTATAGCTGACAGTACAAACGGAACTTATCCTGAGGTAATTGCAAAATCATTGTCGATACCGATATCAGAGCTTTATGATCTGTACAGATTCAGAAGTTATCCGGATTCTATGAATGCGATCGGAAGGATCGGTTCTAACTATAATGTCGCGGTAATGGGTGTAGATGTAGAATCTATTAAACCAGCCGCAGATTCACCGTCAGGTTCTGCAGTTTACAGATTACTGCGCGGAGCAATGGATTTTGTCGGACAAACCAGTACTTCAGTCAGTGAACTGAATTCACAATTGCCTGATGATTATTCATTATCCCAGAATTATCCGAATCCGTTCAATCCTGTGACAACCATTAACTTCTCAATTCCTAAACAGGGAAATGTAACTTTGAAAGTTTATGACATAGCGGGTAAAGAAATTATGACTCTTGTAAATGATCAAAGATCTGCCGGAAATTATAAAGTTTCATTCGACGGCGTAAATCTCTCGAGCGGCGCATATTTCTACAGGATAGAAAGCGGAAATTTCAGTCAGGTAAAAAGAATGATCCTGCTGAAATAGATTCAGGAATATAAAATATTCAAAAGTTCTATAGCCCCGGTTTTGAAATGGATAATTTTAAAACCGGGGTTTTGTATTTTATAAACAATAAATTAATTTTTTTATCTGTGAGCATATAATGGTTTCAGATCAGAAAGTAAATTTGATCCCTGCAAAGATATTATTGACACTGTATGAAACCAGTGAAGATTTCTGAGAGGATAGCTGACCGGGTGAAACAGTTGAATTAAGAAAATAAACATAAGTATTTCTTTCTCTGCTTTGAAAACTGTAGCCAAGATTTAAATTGAACAAGGGAGTAAAATAGTATTGCATATCAAAGCCGGTTTTGAATTTTATTAAATCCGGATTATTATAAACCAATGCTCCGTTCTTTTCATTGAAGTTGTTAATATTCCCTAGAGTGAAGAACAATTCATAGAAAAATTTTTTACCGTAAAACCCTCCAAAACTCTGATTGAATATCAGGTTTACAACTTCATTCTGATTTTGAATAAAGAGATCTGATACAGTATAGAACGATGCTTTTTTCATAGGAAATATTTTGAAAGAAGCGCCAAGCTGCCATTGATGAACATTATTGAGATAAGAAAAACTACCGTTGATCCCTGCTCTGTAAGTAGTCATATATTTTGTAATGTCAGCTGATAATACAAAGCTTTCATCGATATTCTGCTGCTCATATACAGATAACGTTTGCGAGCCTGAAATTGCTGAATCAGTCTGACCATATATCGTAGTATAGTCTGTTCCTATAAAATGTCCTGAAGGGCTGAACACAAGCCCGTCGGAGATTCTTATGTTATATCTGTTATAAAATCTGTTTTGATATTCTGAATAGCTGTTGGAAAATTGTTCACCGGTATTTTGTACTATTTTCGTCTTATCCAGTTTAAGATAACTATAATAATAATCTATGCTAAGTGATTGAAACAGAAGTTGATTTATGCCGACACCTACTGTAAAGGCATTACCGTTAATAGTTTGTTCATTATAAAGATCTCCCGCACCTGTATTAACCACACCTGCAGTATTTTCTTCTTTATCGCTTGAAAATGAGAATCCGAAATCTGAAAAAATATTATTTGCTATGATATTATTTAAAGGCTGTAATCTTTTCTTAGAGCTTTTTGGAAGCCTGGAAAAAACATAATCCCTGTCGGCATCTCGTCCTGTGTAAAAATAACAATAGTAGAGATTAGTAAGTACGGAAGGATTGTCAATGCCGGTCTCCAGTGCTTTTTCAAGCTGAGGTATGGCTTTTATATACTGTCCGGATTCATAATAGGCTATGCCGAGCCGGGCTCTTAAAAAAAACGAATCATATCCTTTTCTCAAAGAACTCTCGCCTACGGAGATCATCCTTGCCCAGTTATTTTCTTCCTGAAGTGTTTCCAATATCACATGTATAGAGTCAATCGGGATAACTTCCTGAGAATATGCCTTCTTATCAAAATCTGACATTAACAGAATTATTATTGCAATAAAATAAACGGGAAATTTTTTAATCATTTGAACTGAAATTTAGGGAAAATGTGCCGGTAAGTTTGAAATTTTTTTGTAAAAGAGATTATAGGTTTTTTAATATAAAAATTGAATGTGAAAAGTAAGAAGTTCTGCTTTAATTAACAATGCCTGATAAAATTAACAACTCTTTTTTAAACAACTCTGACTGTAAAGTTTAAAGAAAATACAGAATAGAATTAAGCTGAAATCTGATCAGATGTAAAGAAAATACCGCCCGATTTTTATTCTGCCAGCTTGGTTTTTTACAAAAAAAACAGCAGGTATTTCATTCAGTTTGCCGGTAAAAAATTTTTCACAGAATGCGGGAAAAACTCTGACGGTCGGCTCAAAAAGGTAATTTTTGTGTTCTGACAGTACTCTGGAAATCTTTCGGTAATTTATCACAGGCGGGTTCAATAAATTGAGAAATAAAAACACAGATCAGAATTTATTTTTAAGCTTTTTTATCTATATGAAAATATTTTGGACATTAATGTTCCTTATAAATACCATATATAAATAAAATCAGCTTTATAACTTTAATTTTTCATCTGCTACTATAACAGTTATAATGCAGCCGGACTTTACTTGTATCCTCTTTTAAATAAAAACCTGTCTGAAAATGAGAACAGGAAAACAAAGACCATAAGTATTAATATCACCATAGCAGTCTGAGCATCAAAAGTAAATCCGAGATTCTCGGAAATAATAATACTGGCTGATGTTATAGCATCTGAAAATCTGTCAATTGTACTGTTAAACATACTGACATCTTTGTTTTCATTATTAATGGAAAAAAACAATGAAAAAGAGATCACAAAGAAAACTATAAGGGATAGAAATCCTGTTATAACAAACTTTGCAATTCTGGAGGTTTTGATATCCTCATTTGCAAACTCTTTTTCCAGGGCGATCCTTTTAAACATCTCGGAAGTGAAACTGTCAGAGACATGATCTTCAAGAGACAGTTTGATCCCTGTGTTTAAGAATGAATCAATATCGTTTTTTCTATTTTTATTTTCTTCTGGCATCTGGCTAAAGATACTATAAAAATTATTGATTTTAAAATTAAATTTTTTCATACATATTCAAGTATTTCCTTTTCAGGATATTTTTTTAAAATTATTTCTTTGAGATTTGCTTTTGCTCTGAAGATCCTGTTCTTAACCGTTCCGATAGGAAGCTTCAGAATATCCGATATCTCGTCATGTGAAAGATCATTGATATAAAACATTGTCAGAATAACAGAGTATTGTTCGGGAATAACGGAGATAAATTTTCCAATTATTTTCTGTATCTCATTGACGCTGATTTTTTTATCGGTGCTTATTTCATGCCGGTCTTCATATACATTAGTTTCAATATCCGTCTCATAATATTTTTTCAAAAGATCATCACCTTCCCTGAAGTCTCCGTCATCAATGTCTATTGAGACAATACTGAATCTTCTTGCTTTAAGTTTTTTGTAATGATCAATTGCGGTGTTATATACAATTCTGTAAAAGTAAGTTGATAATTTTGCCCGGTCTTCAAATTTATTATTAGAAATTGCTTTGTACAATTTCAAAAAGGCTTCCTGTAAGGCGTCTTCTGATTCTTCCTTGTTTTTAAGAATTTTCATAACAAGCGAGAATGCCTTATCTTTGAATTCATTCGCCAGAACAGTGAAGGAAGCAGTGTCTCCTTTTTTCACTTTTTCGATAATGTCGCTGTATGTTTCAGGCATTCTTGAATATTATTTATACAATTTGAAAAAAAAATATTACAATTGCAAATACAGTTTTAAATTTCGTCTTTACCAATGAACTGTATTTTACCGTTCACTGTACTTGCTTTGATCTGTGTATCAGGCGAACCGCTTCCAAGATATCCTTTGAATTTTCTTTTTTTCTTTTCAATTTCTTTTATCATAAGATTGGAATCCGAAATTTTTCCGTTTACAGTCTCAGCCGATATCTCAGCATTAATATAATTATTAAGATTCAATGTTATGCTTCCGTTTACTGAATTGATGCTTACTCCGTTTGTATTGATTATCTCTCCGGTAAATGATCCGTTTACAATTTTACATTCGAGAATGCCGGAATAATTAGTTATGGTGGTTTTTCCGTTTACAAGATCAAGGGTCAGATCATTATCCAGTTTGTCAGAAGTTACATTTCCATTTATGTTTTCAATATTGAGATCTATTCCCGGCGGAACCGTGATGACATAATCAACATTTGCCATGTTACCCATATTGATTCTGAAAATGGTTTTCCTTTCGGGAGTGCTGTATTCTGTTTTGATCCTGATAACGTTATCTTCTGTATCAATTTTTATTTCTATTTCATCTAAAGGTTTATCGAGATCTTTTTTTCTTACTTTTATTTCTTTGATTGCCTCAACTATCAATTGAGATGAATCCGTACCTTGCTTTATCTGAATATTTCCGGAAATATTCTCAAGCCTGATCTTTTTTATGTCTGCTGTACTGACAGTTCTTTCAAACGATTCAGTTTTCAGATATCTTTTAGACATTAAACCGCAACCACTGAAGGTTGCGAGAAAACCGGAAATCGCTAAAATTATTAATATTCGTGATCTCATGATGATTTAAGGGTTAAATTTATATTTTTATCTGTGTTTCTGATGAATTGTTTTTGATCTTGGAGCTGACAATTCCATAATATACAAGGAATCCAAGACCTGCGCATAATATTATTATTCCCATCATTACGCCTTCTTCGATATCGTACATTCCTTCAAAAAGATTGGCAAGAAATATACCGGCACCTATAAAAGTCAATAGAACCCCCCATTTAAGAGATGAATATGGATTTCTGGGTTTGTTGCTTGTATCCGTATAGTAAGCTTTTACTTCTTCGGGAGTCAGACCTTTTTCTATTAGTCTCATTTTTTCCCTGTGTTTGGTGTAAAGATACCAGAATATTATGATCCCGGGTATTCCGAATGTCATAACTATTGCAATTATTGGTATGATTGCTTCTAATGCATTGTTCATTTTTTTCTCCTTATCCGGATTTACCGGAAGTTTAGTTTAAGTTTAATTAATTTTTTGATTTAGCTATAGCCAGCAAAAATGTTATTAAGAATGTCACCGCTATTATTATTGCTGTTTCCATTGCTGATTGTGTTTAATGGTTATGACTGTAATAGACTGAAAAGGTTTCACAATTGTTTGTAAGGATCAATTTAAATTTCCGCCTGGTGTAATAGAAATACAGACTGACTCATGCAGAGTAACTACTGGCAAGCAACATAGAGCATATCCGTTCAAAACTTTTTAATAAAATATAGTATAGATTCATCTGTATTCCGGCTTTCTTTTTTTCTGTTGAGCACTCAAACGAAAGAATAAGAAAGGTTCGTCTGAATTTCTTCCGGCAATTTATCAAAGGCGGAATGTTTTATTTCACAAACTGAAATGCCTGATCCTGAATTGGATTTTGAACGGATATTAATTTTATAGAATGTTTTGCAGACTCTGCGCGGTAAATCATGTAATAATTCTAATTTCATTTAATTAATCGAATGATTTAATTAAAATGATGACAATGCTGAAAGCGTCGATCATATATATTGTAATATTTTATTCGGGTATTTTATATGCTCAGGATGTTCCTGATCCGACAAGGGACAGGATAGGCAGACTTTCTGAAGATTCTGTAATTATCAATGATTCATTAAAAATTAATGAGATTTCAGACAGTACCGTATTCTTACCTATAGATACTTCCCGTCAGAAAGTATCTGACATAGACGCAGCCATTGTATATTCAGCAACAGATTCACTTGTATTTGATATGAAGTCAAACAAGATCAATTTATATAATGAAGCTGTATTAACCTATAAAGATCTAAAACTGGAAGCCGGAAGGATAACAGTTGACCAGGAAACCCAGATACTGGAAGCTTTCGGAATACCGGACACTGTAATTTCAGGTAAATTCAACCAGCCTCCTCTGATGTTTCAGGGAGAGGATAAATACGAAGGATCAAAACTTTCATACAGTTTTAAAACCCAGCAGGGTAATGTTTCCATGGGATTCAGCGATGCTGAGATCGGATATTATTTCGGGGATAAAATAAAGAAAGTATCAGCCGATGTTCTGTTTATAAAAAACGGATTATATACTACATCGACTGACCGTGAAGATCCTGAATACTATTTTCTATCTCCAAAAATGAAAGTGATCCCGAACGATAAAGTGATAGCGCAGTCTGTTTTTGTCTATATAGAAGGAGTTCCGGTGTTCTGGCTGCCATTTGGTGTCTTTCCCAACAGGTCAGGGAGATCCTCAGGGCTTATTCCTCCCAAGTTTGGTGATGATGCCACATATGGACAGTATCTCTCCCGTCTCGGATATTTCTGGGCAATTAACGATTATACTGATCTTGCATTATCAGGAAGTTATTTCACAAAAGGAAGAGTTGATCTTTACGGCAGATTCAGATATGTCTCAAGATATAATTATTCCGGTTCGGTGGAAGGCGGATTTTCAAAGATCAGTCTAGGCGAAAGCACAGACATAGGCACACAGAATTCAGAAGCATGGAACATTACGATAAATCACAATCAGCAGATCAATCCGACATCAAGATTTGATGCAGGTCTGACATTTACAAGCGGTAAGAATTATTATAATATTTCAACAAATTCTCTTTCAGAACTATTAGCTCAGAATGTGATATCCAATGCAACTTATGCAAAGACCTGGGAGGGAACGCCTTTTGCTTTGAATGTAAATTATTACAGGGATCAGAATCTGAATACGGGCGATGTCCGGGAGAGAATTCCATTGATCAATTTTTCCATGTCAGAGATATTTCCGTTTGAGTCAAAGTCTTCATCATCATATAACAGGAAACTCTATGAATACTTTTCCATGTCATACAGCGGCAGCATTCTTAATGATAATTCCAAAATAAATACAAAGACCGGCACAAATGCTGATACAACCATTAAAGACTTCCGTTCAGGCGTAAGAAACAATCTGAATTTCAGACTCTCTCCTAAGTTTCAGTTTATAACTTTCAGTCCGTATTTTAATTACAGTGAGGTATGGTATAATAGTTATGTATCAAAGAATTTCAATCCCGCAGACAGTTCCATTGTGGTAAATGATAATGATGCGATAAAAGCTTTGCGGTATTTCAATACGGGTGTAAGTTTTTTTACAAAATTTGTAGGAATTTTCTCGCCCAAAATATTTAATGTAACAGGTATAAGGCATACTATCACTCCGGCAATAACTTATGTCTATCAGCCTGATTTCTCTGATCCGAAATGGGGCTATTACAATTCTTACACTGATGCATTTGGCAACTTGGTTAAATATTCCATATTTGAAAAAGGAGTTTTCGGTGGCGCGCCATCGGGAGAGTCACAGTCGCTTGCTTTTACAGTCGGAAATTTATTTGAAATGAAGACGCGGGTAAATGATTCTACTGAAAACAAATTCCACCTGTTCAGTTTTGATGCGGGGATAAATTATAATTTTGCCGCTGATTCGCTGAAGTTTTCGCCACTGGTAACATCATTCAGAACCAATATCAGCAACTACCTGAATATAACCGGTGGGGCAACTTTCAATCTTTATAAATATGATATCAATGACAGCGCAAGAGTGAATCAGTTTCTGATAAATACCGACAGCAAACTTGCGGAACTGACAGGCTTCAGTTTAAGTATGTCCACATCATTTAGCTTCGGTTCATTTTCGGCAAATGAGGAAAAGCCGGTTGATCCTAATGATACATTAATTCTCGGCGGAGATTATGTAGGTGTACAGACGACTAAGGAAGATGAGGTTTCATTTAACATTCCCGTCAGCGGAGGGCTTGGATTTAATTATTCTGAGTTTAAGCCTTCTCCTTTCCAGTATTCCAAAAGTTCAAATCTTTCGGGTAATCTTGCATTTAATCTGACTGAAAAATGGAGACTTACATTTTCGACAAGCTATGATATAGTTAACAGGCAGATAACAGCACCTTATATTACAGCATACAGAGATCTAAACTCCTGGGAATTAAATTTCAACTGGTATCCTTCCGGAACATATGCCGGATTTTCACTTGAAGTCCGTATCAAAGCGCCGCAGCTCAGAGACATTAAAGTCAGCAAACAAACTAATAACAGAGGAGTGTTTAACTAATGATTCAGAAATATTCAGGAGCAGGGAACAAATTTATTATCATAAACAATCTTACAGATCAGGTATCAGATCATGCGGATAGAGTGGTCAGATTATGCAGTGAAGATCCGGAAATGGACGGAGTAATTTTTATTGAAAATTTTTCAGAAGGAGATTTTAAAATGAATTACTTCAACAAAGACGGTACAGGGAATGCGCTTTGCGGCAATGGTTTAAGGTGTACAGTTAAATATATTGAGGACAATGATTTATCAGAAAAGAGATCCCTGAAAATTGAAGCAGTTGGAAATATTTATGACTGTGAAATTCTCGAAGACGGAAGGGTGTCCGTTTTATTTCCGCCGCCGGTTTTTGTAAAGACTAATTTCAAATTAAAGGTGCATTTTCAGGAGTGGTGGGAATTACTGAATTGTTCATTTGTAGACTGCGGATCCCCGCATATAGTTGTATTCATTGATGAGATAGAAAAACCTTCTGTGAAAAGCCTTGAAGAGATTAATATTAATGATTGGGGAAGAAATATCAGAATGCATAAGGATCTGATGCCCGAAGGCGCAAATGTGAATTTTGTAAAAGTACTTTCTGATGTTGACGGTGAACTGGGGATCAGAAGTTATGAAAGGGGAGTGGAAGGAGAGACGCTTGCCTGCGGGACGGGTGCAATTTCCTCCGCGCTGATCTTCTATATTTTAAGAAAACAGATTAAACCTGTAAAATTGATTACAAGATCAGGAGAATATTTAACTGTTGATTTTAACATGGAAGATAAGAAGATCACAGGAATAAAGCTGACGGGAAATGCAGTGCGAATATAAAAAGACAGCGCAGATAAAATCCGCGCTGTCTGCAAGTAGTGATTATTTGATTTATTAAATGTTGCTTTGTTTAGAATATTGTAAATGTAGAACCTACGTTGAAACTGGTTCTTGGATCCTGTGAATGCAGTTTACTGTATTGCGCATTCAGATTAAGTATAATATAGTTCTCAATATAGAAATTAAAACCTGCTGTAACCAGATTATTTCCTGTAGAAAAATCTCTGACTATGCTTACACCTGTCTGGCTATCTGTGTCAACCTGTTGCTGTAAACCAACGGAATAAGTTGCAATAAAAGAAATTCTGTTTGTCAGATTATAAGAATATCCCACCTGGGCAGTTCCTTCAACTAATTTAGCAAATGAAGAATCAAAAGGTGTTTTGGCTGTGACCGTAGCGCCTATTTGCTGATTAATATCGATCGGATATCCGTATTGACCTGTTAAGTTTAAAGTAGGATTAACACCGGTAAGATTTTTATTTCTTGTTAAAACTGTATATCCTACTCCTGCTTTGACATCTCCACCATAATATCTGTCATTCTGGAATTGATTTATTCCAAAGATAACTTCCCGGATCCTGAAATAAGATAATGAGCTGTTTATGAAATCTCCTGCAACTCCGGAATTTTCAACTTCTTTTAAAATATCACCTATTATCTTATACTCATATACCGATTTATACTTTGTTTCATATTCACTTTTCTTATCAATGATCTCAGCTATGTTCTGCATTGTCTGCTTTGGCATATAAGAATTCGTAACACCATATTTCTTAAGATCCTGGTCCACTCTTATTGCCTGAGCCATTGCAGTTGCATTTACATATCTTCCATATCCGAGTCCACCTTCGATATTAATTTCAGGTCTGTTCTCAGTTCCGAATTCAGATTTTCTCAAATAGCTGGAGGTCAGACCGAGATAATAAAATGCTCCTGTTGTTTTTGCAAAATATTTATTAATATTTGCATTTAAATTGTACGATGCTCTGGTTGAATCCTGATATTTACCGTCTAATGCTGCCGTAAATCCCACATTCCATGAAAACGGCAGGGATGAATAAAAGGTGTTGTAAAGACCGTTTACATTAAACTGGTTGGTAGTAACGGAATCGCCTGTCTGAGCCCAGTTGTAAGAACCGCCTACGAGCATTCTTTTTGCAACACTTACAGGTACATTAAAATCCGTTATTTTAACATTCTGCGCATATCCTGCAGAGGCAAATACTAAGATAAAAAATAAGTATTTTATTAGTTTCATTTCTTTTCCCTTTCTTTTGGTTTTTTTAAATATCAGCAATATATGTATTTTCAATAAAATATCTAATGTAATAATTTAAGTGATTTTATTTTTATTTTAGAAATAAGAATATCATTTGGATATTAATTTTCTTTTAAGTATAATAGTAAAATTTATTTTTAAAAAATATAAATCGCTATTTTGAGCAAAAAACAATTAATAGTAATAGGAGCCGGTCCGGGCGGTTATGCTGCAGCATTCCTGGCTGCTGATCTTGGAATAAAAACAACGATAATAGATACAGAGGATAATCCGGGAGGAGTTTGTCTTTATAAGGGTTGTATTCCTTCCAAGGCATTATTGCATACAGCGAAAGTGATCTCTGAATCCGAAGAAGCAAAATCATTTGGAGTAAAGTTTTCAAGACCAGTGATAGATCTTAAGAAAATGCGAAACTGGAAAAATGATATTGTACAAAAACTCACTTCAGGTCTTGGCCAGATTAGTAAAGTCAGAAAAATTGATTACATAAAAGGTTATGCAAAATTTCTGAATTCTGAATCCATTGAAGTTACGGATGAAAATGATTCGAAACAGATTTTTGAATTTGATAATGTAATTATTGCTGCAGGATCTCATCCGTCAGTGATCCCTTCCTTTGATATTAAATCTGATAAAATTCTTGACTCCACTTCAGCACTGGATATAAAAGACATCCCGGGATCAATGCTTGTATTAGGTGGAGGGTATATTGGTCTTGAGCTTGGAACAGTATATGCAACTCTCGGATCCAAAATTACCGTTGCTGAAATGCTTCCCCGGATTTTAAATGGTGCGGATCCTGATCTTGTTTCGGTACTCTCAAAAAGAATTACTCCATTGTTTGATTCAATTATGCTTAATACTAAAGTTCTGAAACTTGAAGAAGTGAAAAAAGGGATCAAAGTATATTTTGAAGATAAAGATTCTAAAAAAAGTGAAAAAATATTTGATAAAGTACTGATATCAATAGGAAGAAAACCGAATTCCGGAAATCTCGGACTTGAGAATACGAAAATAAAAATAAATGAAAAGGGGTTTATTGAAGTAGATAAACAACTTCGGACTTCCGATAAAAATATTTTTGCCATAGGTGATATAGTCGGAGAACCTATGCTTGCTCACAAAGCATCGCATGAGGGAAGAACAGCTGTGGAAGTTATTGCCGGCAAAAAAGCATACTTCGAACCAAAAGCAATTCCGGCAGTTGTCTTTACCGATCCGGAAATTGCCTGGTGCGGACTCACGGAGTCTGAAGCTAAGGAAAAGAATATTGATATTACCGTTGCAAAGTTTCCATGGGCTGCATCCGGAAGAGCTATGAGTATAGGAAGAACGGACGGACTTACAAAACTGATCATAGATCCAAAGTCAGAAAGAATTCTTGGAGTCGGAATTGCAGGTCCCGGTGCCGGCGATCTTATCTCGGAAGGTGTTTTAGCAGTTGAAATGGGCGCAAATGCAACTGATCTGAAACTGACGATCCATCCGCATCCGACTTTATCCGAAACTATAATGGAATCGGCTGAAGTATTTTTCGGACAGAGTACTCATGTTTACAGACCGAAAAGATAGTTCCTAAAGTATATTAAATTAAAAAGTTAACAAAAAACATTTCAATCATTAACAATCAAAGTTGAAATTACAGGACAGAAATATTGAGAATGAGTTTGAATTCAGAACTTCGAGAAGCGGCGGTAAAGGCGGACAGAATGTTAATAAGGTAGAAACTAAAGTGGAATTATATTTTAACATTGCCGGCTCGGTTATCTTAAGTGAAGAAGAAAAGAAGAAGTTATTGTCAAAACTTAAAAACAGGATTGATAAAAACGGGGTTTTAAAAATATCTTCTCAAACCGAAAGATCTCAGTTGCTTAATAAATACGCAGCCGTAGAAAAATTTTTTGAAATTACAGCTAAAGCGCTTGAAAAAGAAAAGATAAGAAGAAAAGTAAAACTATCAAAAGCTGATAAAGAAAAAAGACTGGATGAAAAGAAAAAAATATCCGGTAAAAAAGCATTGAGAAAGATCAATCTTAAAACCACGGAAGAGTAATTTAAATTAATTTTTCATTTTAAATCTTCCACTCTATTCACTCTATCCGCTCTATAACATCATACTCATCGGATTCTCAAGCGCTTCGCAAATCCATCTCAGGAATCTTGCCGCATCGGCACCGTCTATTATCCTGTGATCGTAAGTCAGCGTAAGAGGCAGCATCATTCTTGCCTGAAATTCTTCATTAATATAAATAGGTTCAATATTACCTCTCGAAACACCGAGAATTGCAACCTGAGGTGAATAAACGATCGGAGTAAAACCTGTTCCACCGATACCTCCTAAATTTGAGATAGTAAAATTACCTCCATCCATATCATCAGGTGTTATTTTTTTACTTCGCGCTTTTTCAGCGAGTTCATTTAGTTCCGCAGAAATTTCCGTAATGCTTTTACTGCCGGTATTTTTAATTACAGGCACCAGAAGTCCTCTGTCAGTATCTACTGCTACACCTATATTATAATATTTTTTGAATACGATCTCTTTTTTCTGAAGATCTATGCTTGTATTGAATTGCGGAAATTTTCTCAATGCTTCATCACATACTTTTACAAGTATGGATGTTATGGTAAGATTGCCCCCTGCGGATTCAACTTTCTTAATATTCTTTTTTCTGAATACTTCGAGACTGGTTATATCAGCTTTATCAAATTGAGTTACCATCGGAACAGAAGACCAGGCATAATTCATAGACTCAGCAGTTATTACTCTGACTTTTGTCATCTGCTGAATTTCCGTCTCACCCCATTTGGTAAAATCAGGAAGTGACCTTTGTGAAACTGAACTTCCTCCCTGCGATGAATTGATTTTTTCTTTTACAAAACGTTTTACATCTTCATCTGATATCCTGCCGGCTTCTCCCGTACCGGTAACATTATTAATTTCTACTCCAAGTTCGCGAGCAAGTCTTCTTACCGAAGGTGAAGCAGGTGATGAACTCAGCTCTACACTGATATTATCAGGGACTTCAGATTTATCTTTGGTTTTTATATCTTCGGGTTCTTTCTTTTTAAACTCAACATTCTCTGAAGTCAGTAAGACAGTACTTTTTCTATCATCTTTTCCGGATTCAGACTCACTTTCAGATTCCGTAACTTTTTCTATTTTTGTTTTATTTTCAGCATTCCGGGATTTATCTGAGCCGTTAGTCTCAATCTTCAGAATCACTGCGCCTATCTTGATTATATCACCCTGTTTAACATTGATCTCTTTGACAGTGCCGCTTTCAGGAGAGGGAACCTCAAAACTTGCCTTCTCTGTCTCAAGCTCTATAATAGGCTGGTCAATGCTTATTTTATCGCCAACTTTAACAAGTACTTTTATCACATCTCCGGTTTCGACATTATCCGAAACTTCGGGTAACTTAATTTCTTTTATCATAAGATTAAATTTTTATAATAGAATTAACTATAATTATTTTTTCTGACTACTTGAATATCTGATCAGACTGTTACAGGATTTGGTTTCTTCTTATCAAGATCAAAATCCTTGATAGCTTTTTCCACCACATCCAGCTTTATTTTCTTTTCTTTGTATAAAGCATTTAAAGCAGCTACGACGATATATCTGTGATCCACCTCAAAGAAATCCCTTAACTGATCTCTACCGTCAGACCTGCCGAAACCATCAGTTCCGAGGAAATAAAATTCGCCCGGTATCCATTTAGTGATGGTAGCCGGTAAAGCTTTCAGATAGTCAGAAGCCGCTATGAATACACCGTTTTCATTTTCAAGAACTTTACTAATGTATGGTTTTACATTCTTTCCGGGATTCAGCATATTTACTCTCTCTGCTGCTGTGGCATCCATGTACAGCTCTTTGTAACTGGTTACACTCCAGACATCAGCCGATACATTGTATTTTTTCTCAAGAATTTCCTGAGCTTTAACTGATTCATTAAGAATTGTCCCGCTTCCGAAAAGATGTGCCTTTATTTTTGATTTTGTATTTTTTGATTTTGAAAATTTGTAAATGCCTTTTAAAATACCTTCTTCACATCCTTTGGGCATAGGCGGCATTTTGTATGTTTCATTCATTACGGTTAAATAATAAAAAATATCTTCCTGTTTTTCATACATTCTGTGCATACCGTCTTTTACTATAACAGCAATTTCATAGGCATAAGTCGGATCATAGCATTTTAAATTGGGAACAGGTAATGCAAGTATGTGTGAATTTCCGTCCTGATGCTGAAGACCTTCACCGCTGAGTGTCGTTCTTCCTGCTGTCCCTCCTACTATGAATCCGCGAGTTCTGCAGTCAGCCGCTGCCCATATAAGATCGCCGATCCTTTGAAAACCAAACATTGAATAGAATATAAAGAACGGGATCATGTTGATTCCGTGTGTCGAGTATGAAGTTCCGGCTGCAATGAATGATGACATTGAACCCGCTTCTGTAATTCCTTCTTCTAATATCTGTCCGTCTTTTTGTTCTTTATAATAAAGCAGACTTTCTTTGTCAACCGGTTCGTAAATCTGGCCGTTATGTGAATAGATACCAACCATTCTGAATAAAGACTCCATTCCGAATGTTCTCGCTTCATCAGGTACGATCGGAACAATGTTATTTCCAATGTTTTTATCCTTTAACAGTTTGGTTAGCAGATGAACAAATGCCATTGTGGAAGCAACTTCTCTGTCGCCGTTTCCCTGATAAAATTCTTTAAAAAATTCATCTCCCGGAATTTTCAATGCCGGAGCTCTTTCTCCTTCTCTTTTAGGTACAAATCCGCCAAGGGATTTTCTTCTGTCCATAAGATATTTTATCTCTTCACTGTCTTCTGTAGGTCTGTAGAACGGAGCTTCCGCCACATCTTCATCTGATATCGGTATTCCGAATCTGCTTCTGAATTCTCTCAGTTCCTGTTCGTTTAATTTCTTCTGCTGATGTGTGATATTCTTACCTTCACCTGCTTCTCCGAGTCCGTATCCTTTAACTGTCTGTGCGAGTATTACCGTAGGTGAACCTTTGTGGTTCATTGCGGCTTTATATGCGGCATATACCTTTTCAGGATCATGTCCTCCCCGTTTTAGTTTTTGAATCTGTTCATCTGAATAATTATTAACCAGATCCATTAATCTGCTGTCTTTTCCGAAAAAATCTCTCCTGATCTTATCACCTGTAGATACAATATATTTCTGAAACTGACCGTCAACGACTTCGTTCATTCGTTCAACAAGCAAACCGTTTTCATCTTTTGCAAGCAGCGGATCCCAGTCTCCGCCCCATATCACTTTTATTACATTCCATCCTGCTCCTCTGAATATAGCTTCAAGCTCCTGTATGATCTTTCCGTTACCTCTTACCGGTCCATCAAGTCTCTGCAGGTTACAGTTAATAACAAATATCAGATTATCCAGTTTTTCTCTTGAAGCGAGAGTGATCGCTCCGAGTGTTTCAGGTTCATCTGTTTCACCGTCTCCCAGAAAAGCCCATATTTTTTGTTTTGAAGTATCTTTAATTCCTCTGTCTTCAAGATATCTGTTGAATCTTGCCTGATAAATTGACATGATAGGAGCAAGACCCATGGATACGGTAGGATATTCCCAGAATTTCGGCATCAGCCAAGGATGCGGATAGGAAGAAAGTCCTCTTTCAGAAGACAATTCCCTTCTGAAATTTTTAAGATCAGTTTCCGTGATCCGTCCTTCGAGCATGGCTCTGGCATAGATTCCCGGAGCTGCATGTCCCTGAAAATAAATTATATCGCCTCCGCTTGGATCTTCTTTACCTCTGAAGAAATGATTGAACGCTACTTCGTAGAGTGTAGCTGCTGAAGCATAAGTCGAAATATGTCCGCCTATACCGCTTAATTCCCTGTTAGCTCTTACAACCATAGCCATTGCATTCCACCTTAATATACTCTTTATTCTTCTTTCTATTTCTCGGCTGCCCGGATATACAGGCTGTTTATCCGCAGGAATTGTATTGATATATGGTGTATTTGCCGTAAAGGGTATCTCAACTCCCTTCTCCTGCGCATAAATCTGCAGTTTTCTTAATAGATCTGAAACTCTTTGCGGTCCCTGTGTCTGTAATATGTATTCCAGAGATTCGAGCCATTCTATATTCTCGATCTCATTTTGCTTTTTGTTTTTTTCGATGGTCATTAAATAATTATAAATTCAATTTTTGGAAAAATAGGAAATTGGAAGTTAAGATTAAGTTCTTAAATTTATACGTTGATAGGATTTAGTCCAATATTGTCCAAAATATTTTTAAAAAAGGAAAACAGTATTAATTATGAATTCTGCTCTGCGCTTTGTTTACTCCATTCGCTTGATCGTTCAAAAGAATGAATGCAGATCCGGGTATATCTTAATTCTATTCTGTATTTTTTAAATTATAGAACAGAGCTGGAAAATTAGAATTCTTTAAACAGGGTAATGCGGAATTAACCGGCAGGCAAAGAGGATCAGATCATTAATTTTTAAAAAACAACAACTGAGGCTGCTCTTTTTTTATTATAAAAAAACGGAATCTATCCGCCAGTTACAAAATTTTTTATTTTATTCAATTGAAAAACTAACATTCACCACTGAAGTGACTGTCTTCTCAAGTGATGAAGTATTGTTCATTCCATAGTCAGATACTTCAGTAGAATTCTTTGCAGTTATCTGCATTACTCCCATTCTTGAAGAGCGGACCTCTCCGATATCATTACCGGTGCTTTCTGCTATCTGCTTTGCTCTTTCCTTAGCGTCCAACGCTGCCTGACCTATCATTTTTATTTTAAGATCTCCGAGTTTAGTATATAAAAAACTTGGAGTAAGTGAATTTATTTCCACGCCTTCATTGATAAGTTCAGTAATCTCCCGCGAGAGCTTATCAATTTTATATACATCATTCGATTCAATCGATACATCCTGGTAAAGACGGTATCCTGAGATCTGATTGGTCTGCATTCCCTGATTGTCATTTACATAGATGGTAGAAGTGTTGATCGATGACATTACGATCTTATCAGCAGGAAAACCTTTTGAAACCAGATAGGAAGTTACTTTACTGTTGTTATCCTTCAATCTAGCATATGCATCCTTCAGTGTGCCTGCTTCAGCTGAAAATGAACCGCTCCACACAGCAAGATCAGATATTATGTTTTCTGAAGCCGATCCGGTTACATTAACTGTGATACTGCTTCTTGATACATATTTCCATGTAGATGAGATAATGAGCGATCCAATTATAAAACCTGCTGCAAGAATCACGGCAAGCATTGTCATATTTGGCCGTTTGCTTTGATCCGGATTTTCCATTTTTATGTAAAGTTAAATTAAATGAAATAAAATAAATTCTCTTCTGTAATGCCAATATAGTTCAGAAAAAAATATTTTAAAATTAAATAAAATTTTTATAAGTTAATAGAACTTCTTTCATATAAATAGTATTTTCAAATCCTAAACCCAAACAAAATTTAAAAAACAAATATTAAAAATTAATGAAAACAATTCTAAAAACTTCAATAATTACATTCTCTTTTTTTCTGATGTTTGTAATTTTAACAGCCAATCATTCCTTCGCAGCTACCGATACATTAGATGCAACGGCAGACAATACACTTTATGAATCTGCGTTCGGATCTTTAAGTAATGCAAAGGGACAATATTTTTTTACCGGCACCACTTTATCAAATCTAATCAGAAGAGGTGTGATAAATTTTAATGTAGCGGCAAGTATTCCGCCCGGAGCAGTAATTACAGACGTAAAACTGGAATTGCACATGTCCAAAACCATATCTGACAGCAGAAGGGTAAAGCTATACAGGATCACTAATCCATGGACTGAAGGTACTTCACAGGCTTTCGGTGAAGAAGGCGGCGGTATTGGATCTCAGACAAGTGATGTTACCTGGATTCATACATATTATGATAATGTATTCTGGAGTAATGCCGGAGGCGATTATGATCCAAATGAAAGCGCAAGTACAAATGTGGATCAGATTGGTTTCTATACCTGGAATTCTGCTCAAATGAATACAGATGTTCAAAACTGGATAGACGGAAACTCTCAGGAATACGGATGGATTATTATAGGAGATGAAACTGATTTTGGTACGGCTAAGAGATTTGATTCCCGTGAAAATTCGGATACTGCTTTGAGACCAAAGCTCATAATTACTTATACTTTCTCCGGAATTGCATTAGATCTGAAAGTTCTCAACCAGGGTTTTTATGATAACGGAATTGCAGTGTCAGACACTTTCAGGGTAAATTTAAGAAGTTCCGCTTCACCTTACGGAATTATAGATTCATCAATTGCCTATCATAATACACAGAGCTGGTTTGTATTTAACAATGCACCGACAGGCAATTATTATATTGAAGTCAATCAGAGAAATTCAATAAATACATGGAGCAAACTTCCGCAGAGTTTTACTGCCGGTTCAACTTCAGGTTATGATTTTACAACTGCCAAATCCAAAGCTTACGGAGATAATCAGGTGCTGGAAGGCGGAGTTGCCACGATATACAGCGGAGACGTCAATAAGGACGGCTTTGTAAATCTGGCTGATGTCCTGATCGTATATAACGGTGCTGTGGCTTTTCAGACAGGTTACGTTCCCGGTGACGTTAACGGAAATAATATAGTGGATCTGGCTGATATTCTGATCACATATAACAATGCAACAGCTTTTGTGACGGTTATTAAACCATAGTTGACAAACCAAGATAAATTTTTAATCCGGGTATATAATTAATTTTATATACCCGTTTTATATTTCATATATTTTTATTCCGAAAATCCCTATTTCAACTTTTCTTCATTTATATCTTTTAACTAACCTATATAAATTTTATGTTACAAAAATTTTATCAGGAGAATGAAATTAAACAAAATTATACGACCTCAGTATTCACCTGAATTCAAAAGAAGACGTGCCCTTAACTGGCTTACTTTAGGATTCACTTATGCAGCAATGTATATGGGAAGATACAATCTTTCCTTTGCAAATAAATCACTTTCGGATAATTACGGATGGGATAAAACAGAGATCGGAGCCATAATCACCGCTGCTCTTACGATCTATGGTTTCTCTGCTATGTTCAATGGTCCGATAGCCGACAGGATCGGCGGAAGAAAAGCCATGCTGATCGGAACGATCGGAACAGTTATATTCAATTTTCTTTTTGGTCTTGGCGCATATCTGAATTTCTTCGGAACAGGAACCCTGCTTCTGACCTACTTTGCAAGTGTGTGGTCGCTGAATGCTTACTTTCAGTCATACAGCGCCCTTGCTCTTATCAAAGTAAATGCAGGATGGTTTAAAGTAACCGAAAGAGGTGTCTTTTCCGCTATATTCGGATCTATGATACAAAGCGGAAGAGCTCTTATTTTCATCATCGGCGGATGGGCTGTCACTGTTCTTCCATGGCAATGGGTTTTCTTTATACCTGCCGGTATTGTAGCCGTGATGTCTTTTCTGACATTCTTATTTGTCAGAAATGTACCTGAAGATGCAGGTCTTCCTCCGCTGGATACAGAAGATGCAACAAGCGGTGATACCGAGAAAATCGATTTTAAATATGTATTCAAAAAAGTTATTTCAAATCCGATAGCTATAACAATTGCTTTTGCAGAGTTTTGCACGGGATTTGTCAGACACGGATTCGAACAATGGTTTCCCAGATACATGCAGGAATATCAGCAGCTTGCGCTGGATTCCCCGATCTTTCAGAAAGGAGCTTTGGGCGTGGTACTGGCAGGTATTGCCGGCGCGTTTATCGCAGGTTATACTTCCGACTGGATATTTCAGTCAAGGAGAACACCTGTTGCTTTCATAGGTTATATGCTGATCATTTTTTCTTTATCGATTATATGGATGGCGCCAAGCGTTAATCTTGTCATTGTAGCATTTATTTCAAACTCACTCGGGATCAGCATGGTGCATTCCATGCTTTCAGGAACCGCTTCAATGGATTTCGGAGGACAGCGGGCTGCTGCTACAGCTACAGGTATGTTTGACGGTATGCAGTATATCGGAGGTGCATTTGTCGGAGTGGGAGTTGGCTGGCTGCTTGATAATTTCGGATGGGGAGCCTGGAGTCCAAGTATGATAGGATTTGCAATGATCGGCGCTTTACTTATGATAAAACTGTGGAATGCCAAACCGAAACCAAGG
>CALMST010000288.1 GCA_937872315.1 uncultured Ignavibacteria bacterium
ATAGAATTTCAATACTGCCCAATTCATACTGTAAAATTAATAATTATTTAAAATTAACTTCAGAATCAAAGTTTTCAAGCTGTGAAATAAAACAACCCTCCTGTGATAAAGAGTAATTTTTATTAATCGTTTTGGACAAGACTGAAAAAATTCTTTACAAAGTTCAGAATTCCGGTGGAATATTGAAACATGTATTGATACTTATTTCGGATAAGAATAAAACCTACTATCAATTATCAATTATCAATTATCAATTAAATTATTTAACATTAACTATTAACTATTAACTGAAAAGATTTCCTTCCAGTCATTCTTCATGCTTACAATATTGATGCCTTCTTTCTCTGCCACATCGAGTCCTTCATTCAGCGGACTCAATCTGAAATTTCTGTCATAAGCAACTTCACGAACATCATCATCATGATGCAGAATAAATCCTAATCCGCCATTACTTAAAGTATATCTGATCATGGCGAGATCACCGTCAGAATTACCGAATGCCAGAACGGGTTTTTTACCGATATGCAGATTTATATTATTTATTTTTTCTTCCCTGTCATCAAAGCTGTTTAACAATTGGTCTCTCTTTACGATAGGAATAGTACCATCATATTCAACTTTAGTTTTAATGCTGCTTCCGATTATCTGATATTCCGGAAGTTCGTAGATCCTTTCCCCGATTGTTCTCATAAAATCTATACCGCCTCCTGATACAATGAAATTTTTAAAACCGTTTGCCTCAAGATATCTTAATAATTCTATCTGCGGTTTAAATGCAGTATTATAATATGAAAATTTAAATTTTGGATGAACAGCATTCTTAAACCATTCAAGAACAAGATTTCTGTAATCTTCAGGAGTATTCCCGTCTAAAGTAGTTAGCAGGAAAGTAAACAGATCCTCCTTTGTCATAGAGCTGATCATCTTGAGATCACGTTCATAAAATCCTTTAAGAGGTTGAGTCTCCACTAACCCGGGGTCTTTATCTCCCAATACTCTCATTCTGTCGAGACAATACAAAACCTGCACCTGCAAAGGCTGCTCGGTCCACAAAGTACCGTCATTGTCAAATACAGCGATCCTGTCTTTCACGGGAATAAATTCCGGTGAATTTTCTTTGGTTATCTTTCCTAGAAATTCTATAATTGTCTTTTTGATTGGAGTTTCATTCCATGATGGTAAAATGTTATTCTGCATTTTTCAAAATTTAATTTAATAAAATTAGTAAAAAACTTATCAATAAATAAATACTTTTAAAACTCAGAAATTGATAGAATTATTTCAAACTGTTTTGTTTATTTCAGTTAC
>CALMST010000289.1 GCA_937872315.1 uncultured Ignavibacteria bacterium
TTAAGTATTAAGTATTAGGTATTAAGTATAAAGTTTTAAGTCAAAATTTGAAAAAATAAACGAACGTATCTGTCATCCCCGCATGATTTTAGCGGGGATACATTTTTATAAATTAGTTGATGTTTAGATTTATTCAAATTATTGTAAATAAAATTATCAAAGATTTTCACAGAAACTTATATAAAATAAATTTTTGTACTTCAAAATCTAAGCTCCAGACTTTTCAGTCCTCTTCCGTGATAAGTCTTCTCAAAATGATACTCTTCATCTTTTTTCAATCTCAGATTTGGAAGTCTTTCAAGAAGTTTGTTGAATCCTATCTCACCTTCAACTTTTGACAGCATCGCACCTGCACAGAAGTGGATACCGCCGCCGAATGATAGGGGATTGATCCGTTCTCTTTTAATATCGAGCTTATCGGGATTTTCATATCTCTCCGGATCACGATTGCCGGCGCCGAGCATGCAGACAACCTGTGAACCTTTTGAGATCAGTTTTCCTCCAAGTTCAAAATCTTCCATCGCGCGTCTTCCGGTGAACTGTCCCGGACTGTCATATCTTAAAAATTCATCTACAGCATTTTCCGCAAGTTCAGGATTAGCTCTGAGTAATTCAAGCTGATCAGGATTTTGCAGCAATGCATACATTCCGTTGCCGATAAGATTCTTAATTGATTCATGGGCGTCGATAATCAGCAAAGATGCTGTAGCTGAAACTTCCGTTTCGGATAGCTTGTCATTATTGATCTCCATGTTAAGCATTGAACTTATAATATCATTACCGGGAACTTTAACTTTTTCAGAAACTATCTTTCCGAAATAATCTTTTATCTCATCTGCAGCCTGATACATCTGCTGAATCTCATCAGTCGATAGTCCGAGGGCAACTCCGTCAAGAACTTTCACAAGTTTATGAGCCCAATTACGTATGATGATCCTGTCCTCTGCCGGAATGCCGAGAATTTCAGCTATCGAGATAGCAGCAAGCGGATAAGCAAAATCATTCTTTAATTCAAATTCACCATCATCTTCAAAGCAGTCTAAAAGAAAATCAGCGATCGATTCAATTCTTGGTTTGAAATCATTTACCAGTTTAGTTGTAAATGTCTTATTAATAAATCCGCGAACCCTTGTATGATAAGGAGGATCAAGAAACGTCACCCAGTTCTGTTTCAGCTCTGTAATGGCATTAACTCTTTTATTTCCCAAATCAGAATCCGTAACTAAACTATTTCCTCCATTTGTGCTTCTTCCGAATTTCTTTGAAGAAAGTACCTTATTATTATCCGCATATTTCGTAATAACCCACATATTCTCTGACAGAAAGCCCGCAGACGACTGCATATAAAACACAGGGTCATATTCTCTCAGCTTTTTGTAAAAAAAATACGGGTTGTCTATGTTGTTTCCCTCGGAAAGTGTTTTGAAAAGATTAAAATCCTTATTTAATTCAGAATCCAAAATTTCTTCATCTTCTACAAACATAACATTACTCATAAGGGTGATATTGTTGAAAACAGCTTAACTGATCAGTTAAGCAAAATCGCTAAATTCTATATAAAATTGAGACTTAAATTAGCTTAATTAGAAAATTTATTCAAGACAA
>CALMST010000290.1 GCA_937872315.1 uncultured Ignavibacteria bacterium
TCGTATTGTCTTCTGCTTCTTTCGTATTGTCTTCTGCTTCTTTTTTTTCTTCTTCGTCCAGTTCCTCATAACCTGTTAACATTGCTTTCAGATTTGATGTAAGTGTCGTGCCGGTGGTCATGAGATAAATATGCATTATGATAAAGGCTATAAGTAAAAAAGCTCCTGCAGTATGAACAACGGCGATCGGTTCGAGTGATTCAACTTTTAATCCAACAATGCTGCCTTTTTGAGGATAGCGGTAAAACATATAGAGAATTCCGGAAACTACCATTACGGGTATCACAAGTATCTTCAATCCGAAATAAACAAGTTTCTGCAATGGATTAAGTTTGCTTAGTACAGTCTTTCTGGTTGGATGCGGGGCATTTTTAAAGATTCCGGTTAAATAAAAATTCAATTCGCCTTTGATATTTGTCAGAGTGGGAATATACTGTTTCCATTCTCCCGTAGTTACATGCCAGAAAATGGCAAACAGAATAAGAATGATAAATGCGTAGGCTGCTATGTTATGATACTTTACGGCATTCTGATAGCCGAAGAAACTAATCGATCCGTGTATTTCAAAACCTGTTACAGCGAGAAAAAAAATCAGCAGCGCCTGAGTCCAGTGCCAGAATCTTTCAAATGCTTTATAAATATAAACTGACTTTTTCATGACTGTTTTTTCCTTCCTGAAGATCTGAATCTCATAAAGCTGTGAATTGCGATCCCGGTTATCGTGATGAGTATGATTCCAATACCGCCTGTTTCCACAGCGGAATTATAATCTCTTGCAGGCATATAAAAATCCTTAAGATCTTTAAGTCTGCTGTCATTTCTTGTATGGCATTGAATGCATTGCAATGATTCATCTTTGGAAGATACCATGTGATTTACAGGCCAGTACATTTCCGTTTCCACAAAAGAAATGTCCCCGCTGAAAGGTAAATTGACTTCTTCCATACCTGTTTTTGAGGATCTCTGCCAGTCAAAATCTTTCCAGAAAGCGCCTTCACCGGTTTTGTCAGCAAAGAGTTTTGGCTGAATGAGCATTTTATTTATTTTGTCATAAGGCTGAATAGCTTTATGAATTTTCACGGGTATGATTTTCGAGTTCCTCGTATCATAAGATCCGTTAAGAGTATTTAAAATTATAGGTTCTGAAACATCCGAAACTGTATCACCGAGAAGATAATGTCCGGCGGTTCCGTCAAACCATACATAATCCGGTTCGAGATTTCTTCCCCATTTAAAGGAACCTTTAATGGACAGATAAGTATGGTTTCCAAGTTCATCATCTTCTTCATAAGGCTTTCCGTCTTTGAGTTTTCCGGCAGTTGACCAGTCCCATTCTGTTTTTGTAGAATTCACTTTTGCATAAATGGGAATGTGGCAGGTCTGACATGAAACTTTCAAAGTGTGTTCATTAAGGATCTCTTCGGTATGAGGAGTTTCGGTATGACATTGTTCGCAGGAAGACCTGTCCCTGTTCATGGATGAAAGAGAATAGATCTTACCGTGCATTTTATGGTTTTTGGTAATATGGCAATCAGTACAAAGCAGATTTGCGCCGTCCGAAGCCATGTGTATGTCCGTTTCCTTTTCAGGATTAAACATTGATTTTTCAAGATCTCCGTGTTTTACATTATTGCCGCCGCCTCCGAAAAAGTGACAGACACCGCAATTAGAACGGGTTGGTTTTCCGACACTCCTTGCGACCACTCCAAGATCGATAGAAGGATCAGGCAGACCATCCATTTCACTTCCTTTTACATAAGTATCAGAGTTATCATGACACACAAGACAATCAATGTTAAGTGAATCTGTATAACCGTTCATTTTATCAGTCACGGCATAACCTATATGACATTTAGCGCAGCTTTTTTCATTACCCTGCACACCAATACAGAAATTATTTATAGCATTCTTTTTACCGATGGATACGATCCCGCGTCCTTTTATATACTCTTCGCGTTCCCAGTTCCAGTGATTGGATTTCATTACCTGTTTTGAAGCTTCTGTGTGACAGTTTTCACATGCTTTTGTAACCTCCTGCGGAGAATTGAAATCCTTCTGAAGCGCTTCTAATTTTGAGTGGTCGGTAGTGGGTTTTACTTTATCAGAGATCTTAAACTTCAGATCGCTTAGATTTTCTGAATCTGTCTCCCGTGGTTTTATAAAATAGATTGTAACTAGGATCAGGCTGAACAGAGTAATTAGTGAAAAAATTATTTTTCTCATGATGATGTGTATTTATAAATACCAATAATCTTTTAATATAATCTTTGAAAATTTTAAGTATAGTATTACTTGTTCAATTACTGAGCCAAAATTATGATAAATTACGGTTAATTTGCTTAATTTCTTAAAATATATCAAAACAGCCCAAAACATTTTAGTAAATTATTGAACAGATCACATCCCTTTTATACTTTTTTAATGAATTATGGAAAAGATAAATCTGCTCACAGGTTTACCTTCCGGGGCTGTCTAAAAATGGAAAATTAAATTTAACCACAGAGTCACAATGGCTTAAAGGCTCAATTTTTCAAACATTTTTTGCTTTATGTCTTAGTGTCCTGGCGGTAAAAAGTGATTTACCGGACAGTCTCAGGATCTTAGTAAATTAGCCATCCCGGTTGCTTTATAGCTAAACTGCCGGAGATTCATTCTTTACCGGAGGTAATTTATCACTGGAGGGTATTGAAAACTACAACTTATCCATATATATAACTGTAATGATATTTTTTGTTAGATTTTTTATTTGCTTTGTACAGCACTGATAATATAAATGTAAAGTGTGTATTTATTCTATATTTCTTATGTGGAAAAATTGAATTTTTAGTACAGGAGTTTTAGGTAATAAATAAAAACAATCCGGATACTGTTAAAAGTATCCGGATTCCAGAGAGTAAAATAATTTAATATTACAAAGAATAAATTATTTTACAAAAATTAATTTATGGACAATGTATCTTTTTCAGAATCGTAAGTAGCTTTATAGCTCTTTAGATTCTTTTTAGCCGGACCTTGCAGAACTTTACCGGTTGAAGAATAAGTAGAACCGTGACACGGACATTCAAAACCATCTCCTGTATAATCTACATCACATTTTTTATGCGAGCAGACTATGCTTAGTACAAGAAATTTAGTTTCACCGGTTCTTTTAATAAAATAATTACCGGTAATGATGTATCCGCCCACACTGCCAAGTTCGGGATGATCAGAAATGTTTATTACCTTTGCCGCAGATTCTGTTTCGGATTTAATATTGACTGTTGATTCAGCAAACAGTTTTTTTACATCCAGCGCGCTTAAAGCTATGGTTCCGACAGCCAGTGATTTGAATGATGTTTTTAAAAAATCTCTTCTGTTAAAGTTATCTTTTTCCATTTTTTTGTTTGTAGTTTATAAATAGGAATTGTTTCAGATTTGTAAAATTTATTTAATAAGTAACATTTTTCTTGTCTGTACAAAGTTTTCCGTTCTGATGGTATAATAATAAATTCCGCTTGTAAAATTAACTGCATTCCAGTCGACCTTATATGTGCCTGCATCGAGTCTTTCGTTAACAAGTGATGCAACTTCCTGGCCGCTGACGTTATAAACACTCAACTTTACATCAGAAGATAAAGGTATTGAAAAGTTTATATTGGTTTCAGGATTGAACGGATTAGGATAATTTTGTGAAAGTTCGTAACTGCTGACAAGTTCACTGAGATTGGTAATTCCCGAAACAACAGCATTTATATTTCCCGCCATATCCGGAGCATGAGGCAGGCAGACATAGTGATACATTCCCGCAACTGTTACGACGTATGAAAATGTAGGAATACCGGAAGTGATCGGTGAATCCCATGATGGCGCTCCGGCAGGTCTTGTGGATCCTTCCGAACCGTCGCAGGTAGTCGTATGACTTCCGCTGACTCTTGTCCATTTAACTGTATCACCTACAGTAACATTTAAATTTAACGGCGTGAAAGAGAAATTAGAAACGGAAACATTGTGAGTTGTTGAAAAAGAATTTGTTGTATTAAAAAGAATCATGATCATTAATAACAACATCAGGTTTTTGATTTTTTTCATTTTAGTTGATTTTTTAGTTAATATATTTTATTTAATTAGAATCATTTTTTTTGTTTCAGAATAATTATCCGTTTCAAGTCTGTAGAAGTAAACTCCTCCCGAAAAATTTCCGGCATTCCAGATCACCTTGTAAGATCCCTGAGGCAGTCTTTGATTTACAAGAAGTTCAACTTCCTTTCCCTGTGAATTATAGATGTTTAATTTCACAAAAGCGCTGGCTGATAATCCAAAACTTATATTTGTAGATGGATTGAACGGATTCGGAAAATTATTGTCAAGATAAAATTTATCAGATATCTGATTTGTGTGATTTATGATGCTTGTGCTGCTTTGCGTAAAAGAATGAACTGTATTGGTAAAGTCCGATAATCCGAAATTGTTGTAGGCGCATACTTTGTAAAAGTACAGGTTGTCAGGGGTCAGACCAACTTCCTGATAAGTTAGTATGTCTGCCTCAACAGTATCAATATAAGTAAACAGAACCTCATCCTGTTTCCGTCTTGCAATAATAAAGCCGCTCTCGTTATTAGAGTTGTCCTGCCAGTTGATTGTAATGCTTGTAGAAGTAGTATCAGTGATTATCAGATCTGAAGGAGCCATAGGTATCAGATTAGTATCAATGATTGCCGTTGTAAAGGCAATATTTGAATATTCAGATCTTTCTGTACCGGCATATGCATAAACCCTGTAATAATAAGTAACATTATTGGCTACCCAGTAATCAAAAAACTGTCTGCTGTTCTGATTAACAGATCCTATTACTTCCCAACCGGAAACTGTATCCGGAGTATAAGACCGCTCAATATAAAAACCTTCTTCATTATTGGAATTATCATCCCATTTCACTTTTATGTAACTGAATTCCTCCGGCTCTGCTTCTAAATTAGACGGTGCCGTGATAGTCTGAGCTAACGGGCTGCAATAAAGCAACAACGTTAAAACTAATGATTGTAAAATAATTTTTAACACTTTTTATTTTCTCCCTGGTTTGAAATTAATTATGTAATTGTGTTTTGGAAATTTGTTGTTTAATTAATTTAACTCAAAAATATGATTAATGGTAAAGACAAACAAACAAAAATTCAATGATCCGTAGGATTCAAATTCTTTAAAAAGGATTGAATTTGCGTTTCATAATTTTAATATTGATGAATTATAAAACAAGATCGATTAATTCAATACGAATAAATGAAAGTAACAGATGATCTGTTTCAGCTAATTAAATCCCTTGATCAGTCGGAGAAAAGGTATTTCAAGATCTTTGCTACTATGCATATTAAGGGTGAAGACGAAAATAAGTATGTAAAGTTATTTGATGCAATTGACAAACAGCCGCAATATGATGAAGCTGCAATCAGGAAAGAATTTAAAAAAGAGAAATTCTTAAAACAGCTTCATGTTGCAAAAAATTATTTATACAATAACATACTCAGGAGTCTGAGACAGTTTCATTCCGAGAAATCAAAACTCAACGAACTGATGGATATTCTCCGTGATGTTCAGATCCTTTACGATAAATCCCTGTTCAAGCAATGCCGCAAGCTTCTCGATAAAGCAAAAAAAATAGCATATACATACGAAAAGCATTCGCATATACTTGCCGTACTTGACTGGGAAAAGACACTTGCCCGAACCAGCGCATATGCTAACTCCAGTGAAAAAGAATTAATGGAATTTTACGATGAAATAAATGATACAGTGGAAAAGCTCAGGAATATAAATGAATACTGGAAACTTACCATGGAGTCATTTCTTCTTCGGAAGAAACAGGGGGAGATCAGGGACAAAAAGGATCTTAATAAATTCAACGAGATCATCAATCACACTCTTTTGCAGGAAGAAAAACAGGCTACCAGTTTTCAGTCCAAAACTTTTTATTACAATATAAAAGGCCTGTATTATCTGACGAATAAAGATTATAAAAACCTTCTTACTTACTGTAAGAAACTGGTTGCACATCTTGAGAATAATCCGGTTCTTTCAAAAGAGGATAATTATATTGCTTCCATATATAATCTTCTGCTTGTTCAGATCGAGATGAAAAAATTTGATGACGCGCTTTCCACTATAAAAAAGCTTAGGGATTTTAAATCTAATTCACCGGTCATGCAGGCGAGGATCTTTGTCACATCTTACGATACCGAACTCAATCTTTATCTCAAGACAGGTGAGTTTAAAAAAGGAATTAAACTTATAAAAGAAATAGAAGAAGGTCTTGTCAGATTAAAAGATAAGATAAATAAAGAATCAGAGGCACTTTTTTCATACAACATTGCTTATCTGTATTTTGGTTTAGCTGAATATAATGCTTCGCTGAATTGGATAAATAAGATAATTAATGATAAAGAGCTTACCATCCGTGAGGATATTCAGTGTTTTGCGCGGATACTTAATCTTCTGATCCACTTTGAACTCGGGAATTATGATCTGATTGAATACATAATGAAGTCCACACGGAGATATCTTTCAAATAAGAACAAGCTTAACAAATTCGAACTTATCACTTTAAGTTACATAAAAAAACTTATTACGGCTGGAGTAGATGACGATAAAATGTTCATTTTTCATGAATGGAAAAGGGAACTGAGTAAGATCTCAGATGATATTCTTGAGATCAAGGCGTTTGAATATTTTGATTTTATCTCTTGGCTGGAAAGCAAGCTCGGGCAAAAGAGTTTTGTGGAAGTGATCAACAGTAAGAAGAAATAGAAAATACATATATATACACAATGGTAATTCATTTCCGGAAATTCACAATTTATATCTATTTATGTTAATCCCAAAGCTCTTCACAACATTAAAAACTTATTCAAGACAGCAGTTCTATAAAGACATTTCATCCGGAATTATAGTCGGAATAGTTGCATTGCCGCTTGCAATAGCATTTGGAATAGCTTCCGGCGTTTCTCCCGAAAAAGGATTGTTTACAGCAGTCATAGCAGGTTTCATAATATCTGCTCTTGGAGGAAGCAAGGTGCAGATAGGCGGACCTACAGGGGCTTTTATTGTGATCGTTTATGGAATAGTTCAGATTTACGGGTTAGACGGACTTATGATAGCTACAATTATGGCTGGTGTAATCCTCATAATAATGGGACTGGTCAAGCTCGGAACCCTGATAAAATTCATTCCATTACCTCTCATTACCGGATTTACTTCGGGAATTGCGCTGATAATTTTTACAACTCAGATAAAAGATCTGCTGGGTTTAAAGATCGATGATCTGCCGTCAGAATTCTTAATGAAATTACCGGTTTATGCAAACAGTATTTCCACTTTTAATCCGGACACAATTTTGGTCTCGGTAATAACATTGGCAGTAATAATTTTCTTTCCATACATAACCAGAAAAATTCCGGGTATCTTTGTGGCTCTTATAACCGGAACATTAGTTACGGCTTTTTTCGGGTTGAATGTTGAAACAATAAGTTCAAAATTCGGAGCCATTCCAAATTCAATTCCTTCCCCTTCATTTCCGGATTTTACATATGATAAAATATATGTCCTTATAGGACCGGCATTTACGATCGCAATACTTGCAGCAATTGAATCACTTCTGAGCGCAGTCGTGGCAGACGGAATGATCGGCGGGAAACACCGTTCGAATATGGAACTTGTGGCAAACGGAATTGCCAATATTGCATCACCTTTGTTTGGAGGAATACCAGCTACGGGAGCACTGGCAAGAACTGTAACAAATATAAGAAGCGGCGGAAAGACGCCTGTTTCAGGAATGACACACTCAGTTATTCTTCTGGTCATAATGCTCTGTTTCGGACAATATGCAGGAATGATCCCGTTATGCGTACTGGCTTCAATACTGGTTGTTGTTTCATATAATATGTTTGACTGGAGAGAATTCTTATCCCAGCTAAAAATGCCAAAGAGTGATGTGCTGGTTCTGGTTTCGACCTTTTGTCTGACTATATTATTTGACCTTACTGTTGCAATTGAGATCGGGATGATAATGTCTGCATTCTTATTTATGAACAGAATGGCGAATGTAGCAAATATAGGGATTATCTCACGGGAATTTGATGACAGGGATGAGGTCGCTGAAATGGAAGATATCCCCGAAAATCTTATTCAGAGCAAAGACATTCCGAAGGGAGTTATCATATATGAAGTAAACGGTCCTTTCTTTTTCGGAGCTGCCAGTAAATTCAAAGAGACTCTCAGACTGGTTGAAAACAAATCTGCCGTACTTATTCTGAGACTAAGGAATGTTCCGGCAATTGACGCCACGGGCATAGCAACAATTGAAGGTATTTATGAGGAATGTAAAAAAAGTAATTCAGTACTTTTACTTTCCGGGATTCATGCACAGCCTTTATTTGCCGCCGAGAAAGCCGGATTATTGAAAAAGATAGGAGATAAGAATATTATAGGAAATATTGATGAAGCACTGGTAAGAGCCGGGGAGATTATCGGGAAAAATGATAAATAAGTATCTGCTGATAGTTAGAAGTATCAGAAGGAATGCTGCATTCAATAAATCATAATTTTTCGAAAGTTCAGATCAGATGAAATTTAAGAAGAAAAATAAAGTTCGTAATATCGTTCTGTATCCGATTTTTAGATTTCTATTAAAATAATGGTTTGTTAAATTAGCAGTTCGAATTTTAAATATAACAATAAACAGAAAGGTAATAATGTCAGACAAAACACCAATCACAGTCTCATACGGAGACGGAATAGGTCCCGAAATAATGGAAGCCACGCTTAATATAATAACAGCAGCAGGTGCAAAACTTGATATCGAAGTAATTGAGATAGGTGAAAAGATATATCTTGCCGGTAATTCAGCCGGAATAGAGCCCCAGTCCTGGGATTCACTGAGGAGGACGAAGGTCTTTTTAAAAGCTCCTATCACGACCCCGCAGGGCGGCGGTTTTAAAAGTCTTAACGTAACAACAAGGAAGACGCTCGGATTATATGCAAATGTCAGACCCTGTGTTTCTTTTCATCCCTATGTAAAAACAAAACATCCGGTTATGGATCTTGTTATCATCAGAGAAAACGAAGAAGATCTTTATGCGGGAATTGAGCACAGACAGACCGATGAAGTTTACCAGTGTCTGAAACTGATCTCAAGACCCGGTTCGGAAAAGATCATCAGATACGCATTTGAATATGCAGTGGCAAACAACAGAAAAAAAGTTACTTGTTTCATGAAAGACAATATAATGAAACTGACAGACGGACTTTTTCATAAAATTTTTGATGAAGTGGCAAAAGATTATCCTCAGATAGAAGCCGATTCATGGATAGTTGATATTGGAGCGGCAAAAATGGCTGATACGCCCGAGATATTTGATGTTATAGTAATGGAAAATCTGTATGGCGACATTCTTTCGGACGTGGCAGCTCAGATAACAGGATCTGTCGGACTTGCAGGCTCTGCAAATGTCGGTGAGAACTTTTCTATGTTTGAGGCAATACACGGTTCGGCTCCGAGAAGAGCCGGACAGAATCTTGCAAACCCTTCCGGTTTATTGCTTGGCGCTGTCATGATGCTGAATCATATCGGACAGTCTGATGTAGCATCAAAAGTGCATAATGCCTGGCTCAAAACAATTGAAGACGGAATACATACTTATGATATTTTCAAAGAAGGCACAAGTAAAGAAAAAGTCGGTACGAAGGAATTCGGTGAAGCTGTAATCGCCAGAGTAGGGCAAAAACCCACAACTCTTAAAGCAGTGGATTACAGTAATGTTAAAACTTACGGAGAAAAATCAAACTGGAAATATGAAAGACCTAAAAAAGCAAGAAAAGATCTTGTGGGCGTGGATGTTTTTCTTCACTGGGCAAACGGCACAGCCGATGACCTCGGTGAGATCCTTAAGAAAGTGACTTCAGAAGAACTTAAACTTTTACTCATCAGCAACAGAGGTGTAAAAGTATGGCCCGACGGTTTTCCGGAAACATTCTGCACTGATCACTGGAGATGCAGATATACCATGGCTTTTGAAGGCAGCGGGATAAAGAATGCGGATATAATTAAATTATTGACGAGTATCGATGATGCAGGCTTTGATGTTATCAAAACAGAGAATCTATATAAGTTTGACGGTGAGCTTGGCTATTCGCTTTCTCAGGGTCAGTAACAGACAGTTAACTCAGTTCCCAAATATAAAAATCAGATTCCGGAAATGGATTTTTCCGGGATCTTTTTTATTAGGTATTGACAAAGTGAAATGAATAGTTTAGTTTTGTAAAGCACTTTAAAAAATAAAGTTCTTTAAATAAAAAAAGATATGGAATCAAAACAAGCTGAACTTGAGTTGTCTGTAATAAAAAAAATTATGGAGGACAGCCGGAATATCGTTCTTGATAACGGTATTCATTATATATTCTGGGGTGTAATAGTCACCGCCGCACTTATAGTTAACTACATAATGCTGTTAACACATTCAAATCCCAGATACATAGGCATGATGTGGTTCATTTTAATGGTATCAGCTGCGATAGCTGACGGGATCATCGGCCGCAGACAGGAAAAAAGAAGCAAGGTCAGAACATATGCGGGCGAACTCCTTTCGTCTTTATGGAAAGCTACAGGCATTGCAATGTTTATGTTCGGTTTTCTCGGAATAGTGACAAGAGCATATGATCCTATATATATTTCACCTGTGATATCCACAACACTTGGTATTGCTTATTTTACAAGCGGAACAATTCAGCAACTGAAATGGCTTAAAAATATTGCGTTCGGATGGTGGGCGGGAGCAATCTATCTTTTCATTTTTCCTTCCGTACATACGCTTTTAATATTTGCAATTATGATGGTTTGTCTTCAGATAGTTCCGGGTTTAATTTTAAACAGGAAATACAAAGCAAACTTAATAAACTAATTAATGGATTTTGATTATCAGCATATTGACGATGTAATTCACTCAAGAATACGAACTGCCATAATGGCTGTGCTTGTTAGTGTAACCGAAGCTGAATTTAATTTTCTCAAGGAAAAAGTAAATGCCACAGACGGTAATCTAAGTGTTCATATCAGGAAACTCGAAAATGCGGGTTACGTATCGGTCAAAAAAATATTTGTTGACCGCAAACCTGTTTCAAAATATAAAATTACAGCCAAAGGATTTAAAGCCTTTGAGAATTATATAAAGCAGCTTGAAAGCATCGTTAAAAAATAGTTGCAGCCTTCAAGTTACGGGTTAATATTTTTTATAATTAATAATAAAACAAGGTGGAAAAATTAGACAGTACACAAATTAAGGAAGCATTAAAGGAAACAGACGGTTGGGAATTGACTGAGAATTCTATCAGAAAAAGTTTTAAAACAAAAGGATTCCCTCAAACAATGGGTCTTGTAACAGCTATAGGAGCTTTTTGCCAGCAGCATGATCATCATCCGGATTTTCTTACTATGAAATATTCTGAGGTCGAAGTATCTTTTTCAACCCATTCTGCCGGAGGTATTACAAAAAAGGACATTGATATTGCTAAAGATATTAATAAGTTAAATTTTTAAAATCAAAAAATAATAATGCAAAAATTATACACCCGGCTAATTTTTAGATTGTTACTCGCTGTTATTTTTATTCACACATTTAATTTATATTTATCCGCTCAGGATTCAACGAAAGCTGAAGCTGAAGCTGAAGATGAAGCAGTTTACACAATTATATCAGGATTTGTAACAGGTGAAAAAGACAGTGTGCTTCGCGGAGCCAATCTTGTGATTGCTGGAAGTATTGACGGAGCCACCACTGACGAGAAGGGTTATTATGAATTCGAAACTGACAAGACCGGACCTCAGCTAATGCTTGTTACTTTTCTTGATTACGAGAAAAAATCTGTTCAACTGGATATAGTCGCAGGCACTAAGATCAATGCAGATGTTCAATTGAGAAAAGAGGCAGTACGTACTGAAGAGATACTTGTCACAGCAAGTTCATTTACATCAGGAAACAACGCGGCGGTAACACTCACACCTCTTGAAATTGTAAGGATTCCCGGCGCTGATGCGGATATCTACAGAGCCATTACTACTTTCCCGGGATCCAATCAGGTGAATGAAGGAAGCCGGATAACGGTAAGAGGCGGCAATCCTGATGAAGTTCTTACTATTCTTGATCTTGCATCTTTATACCATCCGTTTCTTTTTGACGAGACTTTTAATGTGTCTTCATATTCAACCATTAATCCCTGGGGACTGCGCGGCATAAATTTCACGAGCGGCGGATTTTCGGCAAAGTACGGAAATGTTTTATCAGCCGTATTAGATCTTAAGTCTTATGACATGCCGCAGGGAACGGGAATGTTTGCCTGGCTCGGGCTTGCAAATGCATCGCTCGACGGTGTGTATGTATCGAAGAAAAAAGATTTCGGCGCAACATTCTCGCTCGGCAAGCTTTTCCTTCAGCCGTATTTTGCCGTCAACGGGGAACATTCTGATTATTCACCGATACCCGAATCAAATCAATTCGGCGGAACTCTGGCTTATAAATTAGGCAGCACGGGTAATGTGAAATTCATAGCAAATTACAGTGATGATAAGGTAGGTATATTTAATTCAAGTCCATCATATGAGGGATTTTACAATGGTTCTTCTAAGAGCGCTTTCTCAAATCTGAAAGTAATGGTTGCACCGACTTCCACGACTCTTCTTAACGCAGGTGTTTCATTCAGCTATTATGAAAAATATGATAATTACGGAGTCCTGAATACAACTTCAAAAAGTTATTATTCAAAAGGGAGAGCCGACTATACGATACAGGTCAGCAGTAAAGTTGATATCAATACGGGGGCAGAATATGAATACGACGGATATGACATAAATGGCATAGTTCCGGTATACCAGTACAACTTAAGACCCGGTGCGCAGTCTTATAATCTTGATCAGTATTACAGTACAGGCAGGATTGGAGCTTATGCAGAAGCTCAGTTAAGATTAAGCAAGAAATTTTTTGTCATACCCGGAGTAAGACTGGATAATCATACATTATCCAAAGAGACGAGTATTGACCCGAGATTTTCTTTCGGATATCTGGTGTCAAATAATAATTCTGTCAGAGGCGCGATCGGAGTTTACCACCAGTATCCTGACATGCAGAATTATTTTAACACTGCAAACAATGATCTGCTTCCGGAACAGGCTATACATTATATACTCGGATATGAATTCAACAAAGACGGAAATTATATAGCAAGGATAGAAGGATACTACAAAGATTATTCGGATCTTGTATTGATCAACCGCGATGATATTTATTACAGATCTGAAGGCGAGGGATTTGCAAAAGGTATAGATGTTTTTCTTAAAGCGAAGATTGCAAACAAATTTACGGGATGGATATCATATGCGTACAGTAATTCTAAGAGAAAACAGTACAGCGCAACTTCTCTTGTGCCGGCAAATTATGACATTACAAATAATCTTAGTATAGTCGGAAGTTATAATCTGACAGACTTCCTCGTATTTGGCGCGACTTATAAGATCAGCACGGGTAAACCATATACACCGGTCATCGGAGCAGATTATGTAAAATGGCAGGAAGTTTATGCGCCTGTATACGGTGAAACCAACAGCGCAAGATTCCCGACCTATGACAGGCTCGATATGAATCTGCAGTATATTTTTGCGCTGTTCGGAAAATTTGCCGTGGCAGTTGCTTCGGTGAATAATATTCTGAATCAGAAGAATGCTTATACTTATACATACAACACCGATTATACACAGCAAAGCCCTGTAGTTTCGAATAATCAGAGGTCATTGTATCTGGGGCTGGGACTGCAGTTTTAATTGAGAATTAGGAATTACAAATTACAAATTACAAGTTACCGTTACAATTTTATGAGTTACAAATTTAACATTCATACTTAATTATTAACCATTTTCCGCCGCGGCGTAATTAACTATTAATTATTAATTATTAACTATTAACTATTAACTATTAACTATTAACTATTAACTATTAAAAAATCCAAAAATGAAAAAGAAAATTACAACAGTGATAATGTTTGTTATCACGATCTGTATGTTATATGTCAGTGTTTATGCAAGCGCTGATTTTGACAAGGCAATGAAGAAAGCGAAGAAAAATCTAACTACGGCAATGAATAAGTATGACGCTTCTTTACTGATGAAATCACGCGGGGAGTTTGAGAGAATTTTACAGCTTAAGGAAAAGACATGGCTTGTTAATTATTACATCGCGCTTGCCGATTATAATCTTGCGACTACAAGCATGTTAAGCGAAAACAAATCTGATCTGCAGAAATACACTGAATCGGGAATTGCTGTTATCAACAAGTCAATAGACGAGTATCCGGAATTTGCAGATGCTTATGTTTTGCTCGAGGCATTGAATTTCAACAGATGGCAGTTCGAGCAGGAGAAAATGCAGGAGATAATTGCGGCAACTGCAAGCGCGGACGAATCTGCAGCAAAGCTTGACAAGAATAACCCGAGACTTTTGATGCTGAACGGCATGGCAAGCTTTTACACACCGGAAGCATTCGGTGGCGGAATTGACAAAGCGATGCCTAAGTTTCAGAGTTCTATAGATGCATTTAAGACAAGAAAAGAGATCGATGAGCTGTATCCCGAATGGGGAAATGATCTTTCGGTAGGATATATGATAATGTGTCTGATTCAGAGAAATGATGACGGGGACATGGACAAAGCTAAAGTCCTTATGGACGAAGCGCTTGTTGCATATCCGGATTCAGGATTCATTTCAGGTTATGTGATGAAAGAATACAAGGGAGCTTCAGACAGCAAGTAAGATCTTTTTTTAAAAAATTGAAAACTACAAAAGTCATTACGGCTTTTGTAGTTTTTTTATTTAATATTAATTAAAGATTAGAATTTTTATTTTGCCTGAAAAACAATCATAATACATGTCACGAAAAATTAAAGCGCCAACCGGAAACACTCTCACATGTAAAAACTGGATCACGGAAGCAGCAATGAGAATGCTCATGAATAATCTTGATCCTGATGTAGCCGAAAGACCGGAAGATCTGATAGTTTACGGAGGCAGCGGAAAAGCTGCACGTAACTGGGAATGTTTCGATAAGATCGTCGAAACACTGAAAAATTTAAATGAGGATGAAACACTTCTCGTACAGTCCGGAAAACCCGTTGCGGTATTCAAGACTCATACAAATGCTCCAAGAGTGATGATATCAAATTCACAGATCGTACCAGCATGGGCTAACTGGGATGAGTTCAGACGTCTCGAAGCGCTCGGACTTACGATGTACGGACAGATGACAGCAGGAAGCTGGATATATATCGGAACGCAGGGAATACTTCAGGGGACATACGAAACTTTTGCCTCCTGCGCTGATAAGAATTTTGACGGAACACTTGCGGGACAGTTTGTACTGACATGCGGACTCGGAGGGATGGGCGGAGCTCAGCCGCTGGCAGCAACTCTTAATGGGGCTGCTTTCCTTGGAGTTGATGTTGATAAATCAAGAATTGAAAAAAGAATGGAAACAGGATACTGTGATGTGATGACAGAGGATCTGGACGAAGCATTAAAACTTGTGCTCGAAGCAAAACAAAATAAGAAAGCATTATCAGTCGGACTAGTAGGAAATGCCGGAGAAGTTCTCCCGGAATTATTAAAAAGAAATATACTTCCTGACGTAGTAACCGACCAGACATCAGCACACGATATGCTGAACGGATATGTTCCGATGGGTATGAGTTTTGAAAATGCAGTTGAATTAAGAAAAAGTGACCCTGTGAAATATCAGGAGCTGGCCCGAAAGACAGTTGTGACTCACTGCAGGAGCATGTGGGAATTCATGCAGAGGGGAGCAATAGTTTTTGACTACGGTAATAATCTCAGAGGTGAGGCATATGCTAATTGTTTCAAGTCAGCTTTCGAAATCCCGGGATTTGTGCCGGAATATATTCGTCCTCTTTTTTGTGAAGGGAAAGGACCTTTCAGATGGGTGGCTCTGTCGGGTGATCCTGAAGATATCTACAAAACCGATGAGGCTATTATGAAAGCATTTCCCGAAAACAAACTGCTTCACAAATGGCTGAAAGCTGCTAAAGAAAAAGTACATTTTCAGGGACTGCCTTCGAGGATATGCTGGCTTGGATACGGAGACAGGGCAAAGGCAGGTAAGATATTCAATGATCTTGTAAGGGACGGAATCGTTTCAGCGCCTATTGTCATAGGCAGGGATCATCTTGACTGCGGCAGCGTGGCATCACCTAACAGGGAGACGGAGAAGATGATGGACGGTTCTGATGCGATTGCAGACTGGCCGGTTTTGAATTTCGGTCTTCACTGCATAGGCGGAGCGAGCTGGGTTTCACTGCATCACGGCGGCGGAGTGGGAATAGGGAATTCAATACATTCGGGAATGGTGATAGTAGCGGACGGAACCAAGGAAGCTGAAGAGCGGCTTGAAAGATGCCTGACCTATGATCCGGGAATGGGGATAGTGAGGCATGCGGATGCGGGTTATGAGCTTGCCGTTGAAGAGAAAGACAAATTCGGCATTAAGATGCCTATGCTCTGATTCACCACACAGGTTATTTAACCACATAGGAACAAAGGTCACATAGGATTTTATTATTAACCACATAGGGACATAGG
>CALMST010000291.1 GCA_937872315.1 uncultured Ignavibacteria bacterium
CTTTCACATAATTGACAGGAATAAATCAATCCAATTTACTAACTTTCAATCAACTCAAATCAAATTTCTTATATGAAAACAAAAACTTACAAAAGTTCTTACATTTTCAAAACGGTTTTGTTTGCTTTGCTGCTTACTTCCGTTCTTATTTTCCAGGGACAGAATTATTCACATATTTTCGATGATGATAATCCGGATATTGAGCAGCCGACTTTAGAATCATATCTGGTTTATCAGAACAGCAGAAACAATAATGGTAATATTAATACTCCTGCTGTAGTGACAATTGACGGTTATGATAATTTTGATATCGGAATTGATAACTGGGAAATGAATATGACCTCGAATCCTGATAATCTGAAATGGATGTTTTTTGGAGTGAATTCAAATCCGCAGAATGCCAGATATTCAACTAACGGGGGATTGAACTGGACGGTCAGCAATCCTAATTACCATTCGTCTACATGCTGTGATCCGTGGACAAGTTATACAGGTAACGGTGTTCTGATCTATGCATCCGGAGTTAACGGTCAGTATATATACAGATCCACTGATAACGGTATAACCTGGGGGGCGCCTATTCTTACCGTTGCTGGAAATGACAGAAATCATGTGTCAGCAGAATACACCGGAACGGGTCCTTATGCGAATTATGTATATGCGGGAATTACTCCGGGAAATTTCGGAAGAAGTACAGATGCCGGGCTTACCTGGACTACAACATTCAGTCCGAGTAATACACAACCCGGAGCTTACATTGCTGTCGGACCTGACGGTGCTGTAAACGGCGGCTGTGTAATTTACTGCACCAATACCGGTACCACTACGGCAAGAACATATAATTTTTACAGATCAACAAACGGCGGTACAAATTTTACTCTTATGTCGAGTCAGAATTTTGTAGGATGGGTCGGATCCCTTAATACCGCAGGGAGATTTGTGATAAACGGCGCAAGGACTGCGCCTCATCCGAAGATCGCAATGGATAACAGTAACGGTCCTTACAGAGGAAGACTGTATCTGGTATATGCTACAAATGATCCTCCGGGAAACGGTATGAAACCTGATGTATGGCTGCGATATTCAACAGACCAGGGTGCTGCATGGTCGTCAGCTGTCAGGATAAATGACAATGCCAGTCCGCAATCAAGCGATCAGTGGTTTCCGGAGATCTCATGTGAAAAAGAAACAGGCAGACTTTATATCCACTGGTATGATGACAGAAATAATCCTACCGGATACGGCGTAGATGTGTATGCAACTTACACGGAAGACGGCGGACAAACTTTCAAACCAAACCAGAGACTGACTAATGTAACTTTTACATATCCGAATCCGCCCTGCTCGCCAAATACAAATTGCTACAGAGGAGATTATACTGCCATAACAGGAAATAAAGATGTAGGATACAGTATATGGGGAGATCACAGAAACGGTAACGCGCAGAATATGGGTTCTTTTTTTCCGGATTTTGCAATGACAGTCAGTCAGAGTAATGATACAATATCAAATTTATCAGACAGCTCGGTAAGCTATGTTTCCGTTCCCGGTGTCAAACTTTATGATAAGGCTGCATTCTTTTCGGCATCTGTAAGTCCAGCTCCGGCAAGTGGTACACTCTCATTAACTTTTTTAAACAAAAGCACAAATTCTCCTTTAGATTCTTTAACAACTTTTCCGGATTCACTGAAATTCAGAATATCAGCATCCGGAGGAGTCACACCGGGTAATTATGTCGTCGCGATCCGTGGTGAAGGTAAAAACGGATTGCCGGTTCATATAAGAAACATGAATATTACGGTTACAAATCTTGTGAATATAATCAGCAATAATGCTGCTGTTGATTTCAGACTTAAACAGAACTATCCGAATCCTTTCAATCCGGTTACTTCTATAATATATGAACTTCCGAAACAGGAATATGTAAGTCTTAAAGTATTTGATGCACTTGGAAAAGAAGTTTCCACTTTAGTAAATGAAGGGCAACCTTCCGGAACATATTCGGTTGACTTCAATGCAAGTGTTCACCCGAGCGGAATATATTTTTATACAATACAGGCGGGGGATTTTGTTGAGACAAGACGGATGATC
>CALMST010000292.1 GCA_937872315.1 uncultured Ignavibacteria bacterium
ATCCGTAAATAATTTATCCATGAATAAAGATTCAATCACTCAGTCTGAAAAACCTGAAGAGAATTCTCCGGAACAGAATAATAATCAGAAGAAGAACGTTTCACGGCGCAGCTTCATTAAACTTTCTGCTGCTGCTGCTGCCGGAGCGGGAATAGATTTAAAAAGATCTCTTGCGGAAGAAACAGATAAATCAGACAAAGGAGACGAACTCCCTCCGCTTCTTCCTGTTCCGGATAAACCCGGATTCGATCATCTTGTTGTGCTTATGTTTGAAAACCGCTCTTTCGATAATTTACTAGGATATCTTTATCCGAAAGGAAATGTTCCTGACGGTCAGACATTTAACGGATTAGCTGACGGAGACTATAGCAATCCTTCTCCTGACGGAACCGTAGAGGCACACATATATAAAGGAAGCACTGATTTTATAATGAGAAGCCCAGATCCCGATCCCGGGGAGGAGTATCCGCATGTAAACACACAACTCTTCGGTACAGTGGATCCTCCGGGAAATGAATATCTTGAATTCGGTAAAATGAGCGCTCCGTACAATGCTCCGCCTCCGGGTACTGAGCCAAAGATGATTGGGTTTGTAAAGGATTATATAAATAATTTTGTTGCCACACGGGGCAGGCAGCCGGTACAGAAAGAATATGAAGTGATTATGGGTTCATTCAGTCCTGAAATGCTCCCGGTGACGAGTACTCTTGCAAAGAATTTTGCGGTTTACGATGCATGGTATTGTGCCGTGCCTTCTCAGACATTTTGCAACCGCTCATTTTTTAATGCCTCGACATCTTCGGGATTTGTTACAAATGACGGCGGTCCGGATGGTTATTTAAAATGGGAAAAGAATACTGCTCCAACAATTTTCAATCGTCTTGAAGAAGCTGGGATCTCATGGGCTGTTTATTTCGATGAAAGTCAGATAGTTTCTCTTACCGGTTTTATAAATATTCCTGCGCTTAGACCTTTCTGGAAGACAAGGTTTTTCGGAATGAAAAAATTTCATGAACATGCAGCTGCTGGAAAGCTTCCGGCTTATGCATTTATAGAGCCGCGACTTATTTATAATCATAATGACATGCATCCTCCGGTTGCTTCATTTAAATTTAAAGATGACACAGGTAAGGAAGTTGAAGTCGGCGCTGAAGATGATGTGCGCGCCGGGGAAAAGCTATTGCATGAAGTCTATTCTTCTATCCGCAACAGCTCATCACATTCCGGTTCAAATGCAATGAACACAATGCTGCTTGTTACCTTCGACGAACATGGAGGAACCTATGATCATGTAAAACCACCCGAGGCAATTCCTCCGGGTCCCGTTAATAATCCTGAAATGGGATTTGAATTCGACCGGTTGGGATTACGTGTTCCGGCAATTGCAATATCCGCATGGACAAAGAGGGGAACTGTCATTAATGACGAAATGCATCATGCTGCCGCAATTGCATCGCTATGCAGGAAATACAAACTAAAGCCGCTTACAAAAAGAGATGAGAATGCGCGCGATCTTTCCGGTGCACTGAATCTGAATGAGCCGCGTCAGCCATGGGACTGGCCGGAAACAACACCTCAGTATGTGCCACCTAATCCGGAAGCACACGGACCTTTTCCCGCAGAGGTATATTCAATGCCGCTTACCGCACCTGCTCTTGCGCTTCTGGGAATGCTGACTGAAAAGTTCGGTATTTCTACTGATAAAAAACCAAAGACCATTGGTGAGGCATATGAAATGCTTGAAAGACTGGGTAAGGGTTTGTTCGGGGAATAGATATAAAAACTTTGGAAAAGTTTTACCCCTCCCTGCGGTCTCTGTTTATAAAAGTGGCCGGTAGAGTTCCGGAAGATTACAGGAGACCTGGAGCTGATCAGTCATTTTACTTTCTGAAAGATCTCCATTATAATTTGAACTGAATTATTAACAGAGATCTTATTCATGAATAATGGAAAATTAATTTGTGATTTTTCAACAGCTGCATCTGAAAAATTTAATTTTAGAATATTTATATTAATACATTTTGAACAGGCAGGGATAAAATAAGAGAAAAACAGTTTAAAAGAAAATTTACCTTATCTGTCCGCTGATTCTGTTGTACAGATTTTCCGGATGCCAGATTCTTTTCTTCCCTGATCTCATGCGTTTCATTTTTTTATTTTCTTTGAAACCCGTAGCCTGTAAAACTCCAGAGCTGTTCTGTTTTCCAAAGGGAAAATTGAGTAAGTACCGGTCTGTATCCGGAATTTCATCAATTCAATACCGGCTGAAGGTTCATCAGCTATTATCAGACCTTCACCGAGATCCGGAAAAAATGCGCCTGATATTTTGTTTCCGGAAAGAAACACAGAGGAGACGTGAAGATGTTCTTTCAGTCTTTCCGACCTGGATTCACCGGTTGTAATTTTATCAAGTTCAAGAATCTGATTTTTGTATTTCTCATCAAAAGGAATTATGTGCGGAGAAATTTCCGAAGTAAACTTTCCCGGTAAGATATCAAAGTCCGCATATTCAGCTTCCAATTCAAATCCGCATTTCAGATAAACAGGATATCCTGGTTCGGTGGCTATAATATAAATGGTCCTGAATTTGTTCATGTCCGTTCCTTCAACAAGAGCCTGCGTTATCATTTTCCAATGCCTTTATTCCTTTATTCATTTGCTCAGGCTGAACTATAATATGTGCCAGCCATACTATTTTACCGTGATAAACCATGGCGCTTATTCCTGCTATACTGCCGCTTTCGGTAAATTTTATCGGATCACAAAATGGTGAGTTCAGGTAATAAATGAAATGAGGCCTTATATCCGGCCGGTCAGGAGGCTGTAATGCAT
>CALMST010000293.1 GCA_937872315.1 uncultured Ignavibacteria bacterium
TATTTGAAATGAACAGATCTTATTTTCGGATCCAGCTCCGGACTGAGAGCGCTTGTGGAAGTTTACGGGTCAGATCGGACCGGATCAGGAAAAGAAGATCTTTTTTACATAACTTTTATGTGGTGGATCTTAATGAAGGTTACTTTATTTTAACGGCTCAAAAATACAGATGGGATGAATTATTCAGGGAATTTGGGAGGGATGGCAATACATGCGGTCGATCCACCTGACGGTAAATATCAGGATTACACATTCAAAACGGCAAATTTATTTACACGTACTTTATCCAACTTTAAACCCAAACTTTGTTAATCAATCTGCGATTTGTGTTATGAAAAAAAAGATTTTGGGGTTATATTTGTAAAAATAAGTAATATGAGCGAACAAGTAATTCATTCAAAATCGATTGCAGAATTATCATCACTAATGGGTGCCGGTAAACCTGCACATCCGTTAATTACCATCCTTGATACCGAAAAATTAGCGTACGGAGAAGAAACAGTTGGCAAAAGATTTTCTTCGGATTTATTTTGCATTGCTCTGAAAGATTCAAGTTGCGGAATCGATTACGGACGAAACCCGTACGATTTTGACGATGGTGTTTTGATTTTTACCGCGCCAAATCAGATAATCACAGTTAAAAAACCGCAGGAGTTAAATCAGGTAAAAGGCTGGATGCTGTATTTTCACACCGACCTCATCAGAAAAACTCCTCTTGGAGAAAAAATTGATTCCTATCATTTCTTCAATTACGAAGTTCACGAAGCTTTGCACCTTTCTGTAAAAGAGCAGGAAACACTCGATCAGATCATTCAACTCATTCAAAAAGAAATCAGCGAGCGAATAGATAATCATAGCCATCAGGTATTGGTTTCCAATATTGAATTACTTCTCAACTACAGTAAGCGATATTATGAAAGACAGTTCAAAACCCGCTCGGCAAGCAATTTGGATGTGGTTTCTAAAGTGGAGTCCTTGTTAAAAAAATACTATTCAGAAAATCAACTTATTGAAAAAGGGCAACCTACTATTCAATACCTTGCACACCACTGTCATTTATCTGCAAGCTATTTAAGCGACTTACTTGCGAAAGAAACGGGGCGTTCCGCTAAAGATCACATTAATGATTTTTTAGTAGAAAAAGCTAAAAATTTATTACTCAGCTCAGCAGATTCAATTAGCGGTATAGCGTATACTCTGGGTTTCAATTACCCCCATTATTTCGGACGTTTATTCAAACAGAAAACAGGTAAAACACCTCAAGAATACAGACAATTAAATTAAGATATCAGGAAGCAACACGCTTCTTTTCTTTCTATGCGATTTGTGTTTAACTTTCCCCTTTTCGTGTTAATTCAATTGTAATTTTCAACTTATTTTTGCTTAACCAATAATTTTAAAAAGGAATATAAGTTGAAACATAAAATTTTAGTTACAGGTGCAAGCGGTGCTTTTGGAAGTCTGACCTGTTTTAAGTTAGTAGAAAACGGACACCTGGTGGTTGGCACAATGCGTTCAGTACAAGGTAAAAATGCACAGATAGCCAGCGAATTGAAATTGAAAGGCGTTCATTTGGTAGAAATGGATGTTACCAATGAAGAAAGCGTTAATGAAGGAGTGAAAACAGCCATAGAAATTATGGATGGCATTGATATTGTTTTTAACAACGCCGGAATAGGTGCAAACGGAATACTTGAAACATTCACAGCAGAGGATATTCAAAAAGTCTTTGACGTAAATGTATTTGGTGTACAACGATTGTTAAGAGCAGTTTTACCTCAATTCAGACAACAAGGTAAAGGGACAATTATTCATACCTCAAGCTGTATTGGTCGTGTAACCACACCTTTTTTAGCGGCTTACTCTGCTTCAAAATACGCTTTGGAATCATTAGTAGAAGGATACAGAGCTGAGCTTTCAGGATTTGGAATAGAGTCTTGTATTATTGAACCCGGCGGTATGCCAACTGCATTTATGAGATCAATGCTAAAGCCGAGTGATTCAGATAGAGTACAGCAATTTGGCGAAATGGCATACCTTCCTGATGAATCATTAAATGGCTATGTACAATACATAGAATCTAACCCTGAACAAAAACCTGAAAAAGTAGCTGAAGCAGTTGCAGCTTTGGTAGAAACTCCTTTTGGTGAAAAACCATTCAGAACAGTTGTGGATTTCTCAGGATTGAAAGAACCAATTGAAAATTACAACAAAGCATTACATCAAACAACTCAAGGCGTTTATACTGCAAATGGTATAGCTGACTTATTAAACTTAAATACATAGATTAATGAAAGAAAATAATTCTGAAGGTTATATTTCACGAAGACATGCATTAAAAAAAAGTGCTCTTGCTATAGCTGGAATGTCCACTTTACCATTGATGAGCTTTGCTCAATCAACTGAAAACGAAAAAGTAATTAATACTGAAGAATTTAAAGGTAAAACAGCTTTCATCACCGGTGGTGCAAGAGGTATTGGACTCGCTACTGCTGAAATGTTTGCTGCCAACGGTGCAAATGTAGTTATATATGATATTGCAAGCAACAGTATTGAAGGCGTAGGACATAGTGTAGCAAGTATAGAGGATTTAGAAAAAGCCAATTCGAGAATCCTGGAATATGGTGTAAAGTGCATAGCAATTAAGGGTGATGTGAGGAGCAGGGAATCATTAAACAATTCTGTTAAGCAGACTGTTTCTGAATTTGGAACAATCGACTTCGCGGTGGCAAATGCAGGGGTTACACAAATAGGGCATCTTTCAGATTTTAGCGATAATGAAATTGCAGCTATATTGGATATTAATGTTGCAGGGATAATTAAAACCACTCAAGCGGTAATCCCTCAAATGAGAAGGCAAAAATCAGGAAGAATAATATTTATCAGTTCTATTTTAGGCAGGAAGGGAAATAAGGATTGGCCAATTTATTCTGCGAGCAAGTGGGCTGTAATTGGTTTTGCAAAAAGCACGGCACATTTGTTAGGGCAAGATAATATTACCTGTAATACAATATGTCCCGGACTGGTCAATACTAAACTAGTTAATAACGATTATGTATTGCAAAGATGGCTTCCAAACTCACCTAAATGGGAAACCGTTGATGAGTGGGTAAAAGCTAACAGTCCTGTTCCAATGGGGGCATATGTTCCATCAGATATTGCAGAAGTTGTAAAAATGTTTTGTAGTCCGGGTATGTCTACCGTGACCGGCGAAGTTTTTGACATAAACCAAGGAGCATCAGCAGAAGCATATGCCTGATAAATTTATAATATTTTTAATATTTAAAAAAATCAAAACAGCAAAAAATGAATAAGACAATATTAATTACAGGAGCAAGCAGCGGAATTGGCAAAGCTACTGCCATACATTTTCAACAAAAAGGATGGAACGTAATTGCCACAATGAGGTCTCCCGAAAAAGATACAGAACTTAAAGATCTTGAAAATGTTCACTTGGAAAAGTTAGATGTTTTGGATCTGGAATCAATAAACCATGCTATTCAAAATGGAATTCAGAAATTTGGGAAAATCGATGCTATTGTTAACAACGCAGGATATGGAGCTTATGGTCCGTTGGAATCTTTCCCAAGAGAAAATATCCTCAAACAATTCAATACAAATGTTATTGGATTGATGGATGTCACAAGAGCTATTATTCCGCATTTCAGAGAAAACAAAAATGGTGTTATTGTCAACATCTCATCCATTGGCGGACAAATGACTTATGCATTAGGTTCGTTATATCACGGAACTAAGTTTGCGGTAGAAGGCATTTCGGAATCACTTCATTATGAAATGGCTGAAATAGGCGTAAAGGTTAAGATTGTTGAACCGGGAATGATTGCCACAGATTTTGGAGGCCGCTCTTTTGATTTTCAAGCCGGAGAAATTGCGGATTATCAGCCCGTTATCGGAGCTTTAATGAAGCAATGGCAAAACCCTGAAAGCACTACTTCACCGGCGAGTATAGTTGCAGATGTAATTTATACAGCCGTAACTGACGATAGTGGTCAACTAAGATATAGAGCAGGCGATGATGCAAATTTCTTGCTTGACAGCAGAAAAAAAATGACAGATGAAGAGTTCTTTTCTATGATGAAAAATCAAATGGGTAAATAAAACGGTAGCCATTAAAACCTCAAAAGCTTAACGTCAGCGGAAGACGACACAGTTAAAGAAATTAAAGAATAAAAAAATTAACAAGAAATAACCGCGGCAAAAAAAAATTACAGTAAATGCCAATTATCGATTTGCAAAGAAATATATGAAGCAGCAGCTTTGGATGCAGACTTCGGAACCTGGAGGACTTAGTCTTTATTTTTATTCTCTTCATTTTTTAATTTTGAAATATACGTATCTTTCAAAATGATCTTATCACCTATTTTCAGAATCTTTACTTTTTCTTTGTAGCTATCATTATATCTCAGCATTGAATCCAGTACCGGATACTGCTTTTCAGGATCTGTGAAAGTTCCGTAATGAATCGGAATACTTGTTACAGCTTTTGTGTCATCCGATATTTTATGAAGTCCTTTTGGATACAGGTGAACATCATTATAACATTCTTTATCATCATCACTGTAAATAACCGGGATAAGAGCAAGATCAATATTGTAATTATCCCCGAGATATCTGCTGAACTCTTCATTGTAAGAAGTATCGCCTGAATAATAAACCGTCTTTCCCTTATACTCTATAATGTATCCGCATGAACCGCCCATCTTCCATAACTTTCCGTCTAACCCGTATCTTCCTGCCCAGTGATATGCTTTCACCGATGTAACTTTCACTCCGTTAATGATCTTTGTTTCACCGATATATTTATTATTTTTATCTGAAGCAGTTTTGAATCTGTAAAGTTCAAGATCATAATCAGGCAGGAATTGCTCAACACCTTCGGGAAAAAGCAGAGCCGTTCCCGGAAATCTTTCTTCAAGCATTCCGAGTGAACCAAGATTCAAATGATCCATATGCGAATGTGAGATCAGTATCATGTCACATTGATCCAGATCTCCGATATTAATCCCGGGTTCATTAAATCTTCTCAATACAGCTGCAATATTATTTGTAAAAAATGGATCTGTAAGAATTACTTTATCCTCGATCTGAATCAAAGTTGTAGCATGCCCCACCCAAAACACTGAAAAATCTGTGGTATCATCAACGGGATTTTTATTCATATTTTTTAAAGGGAGAGGTTTTGAAAAATGCCTTTCTACAGTATCTGTGACATCGCGCACTACCTGACAAGAATGCAATATAAACATGGTGAGTACATAAAAAGTCATCACGCAAAAAGTCAAAATAGATTTCAGTGATTTACATAGCATCCCGTAAGTTTTTTATCTGATGTTGAAATTTTTGAATTATAAGATCTGACAGGTAATCCTAATGTGTGCTATCTCATCTATTTAATATTGAGGTATCTTACAGAACAGATAGTCGTTCCAGAATAATATTTAACAGATTTTATATAAACATTGTAATATTTTTATTAACTTGCAAAGCAATAGTTTTAATACTTAATACTTAATACTTAATACTTAATACTTAATACTTAATACTAAAGGAATAAAAGTAATCATAACAAACGCTTTAGGAATGGTTGGAAGCGGTGTTTTATTTGAATGTCTTGACCATTCTGAAGTAGATGAAGTTCTTTAGACCGGCAGAACTGCTTTAGATTTTAAACACCCAAAGTTTAAAGAAGCAATTCAAGCGAATTTTCTTGATTACACAGTTATAAAGGATAAGCTGAAAGGTTACGATGCCTGTTATATTTGCCCGGGTGTAAGCGCTGCTGGATTGAAAGAAGAGAAATTCCATAAGATCACTTATGAAATTACAATCTCATTGGCAACAGTACTGCCGGAGCAAAATCCCGGTATGGTCTGCACTTATGTATCCGGTCAGGGCACTGACTCGACAGGGAAAGGAAGTCTCATGTGGGCAAGTGTAAAAGGACAGACGAAAATGAACTATTGAATATTAGTTTTTAAGATGCATATGTGTTCAGACACGGGTAATTTATCCGGAGCGCGGGATCAGATCCAAAACTAAAAACTATCAGTTCTTTTATGACTACTTTATGTGGGTGATAAAATATATTAAAGCTGTTTCTCCGGATTCAATTTTTTCTACAACTCAGCTTGGGAAAGAAAAGATAAATATAACTTTAAGAGGTTATGATAAAAAGATTATAATCCAAAGAATAAAATACTGCTTTCAGAATAATGTACTATGATTGTAGCTTTAAAGTAATTTAAAGCACTAAACAATTTTTTTGATAAGCTTTCGAATAAATAATATTTTCAAATAATTAAGTAAATCAGTTAAATGAAAACAGAGATTGAAAATGAATTATACCGTTTGGAGAGAGAGCATATAATAAAAATATTGTATGCTGTTGAAAGCGGAAGCAGAGGATGGGAATTTGCTTCAACTGACAGTGACTGGGATGTAAGATTCATTTATATTCATCAGCCAGAATGGTATCTGAGTATTGAACAAAAGAAAGATACGATTGAGGAAATTCTTCCGACCGAAATTGATCTGTCAGGCTGGGAATTAAAAAAAGCGCTTTTACTTTTTAGAAAATCCAACCCTCCGCTTCTGGAATGGTTAAGAAGCCCGATAATATACAAAGAGCAATATTCCACTGCCGAAAGACTTCGTAAACTTGCTGATGAAAGCTTTAACACAAAATCCTGCCTTAATTATTATCTGCATATGGCAGAGGGAAATTTCAATGAATATTTAAAAAAAGATTATGTTAAACTGAAAAAATATTTTTATGTGATGAGAGCCATTCTGGTATGTGAATGGATTGAATCAACAAACACCATTGCTCCGATGGAATTTCCTAAATTAATTGAAAGCTTCATAAAAGATCCGAACATTAAAAATGAAATTATAAAATTATTGGAAAGGAAAACATCGGGTGAAGAGCTTGACGTATCACCAAAAATACTGATCTTAAATGATTTCCTGGAAGAAAAGATAAAACATTTTAAAGATTATATTAAAACATTGGACAAGATTCCTCTTCCTGAGTTTTCTTTGTTAAATGAAGTGTTTGTTAATACTTTAAATGAAGTTTGGGGATTTGATTATACTTCTGATGCAAAGATTCAGGATTAATACTCAGTTTCTCTTTCATTACATATAAACTTAATGATACAATTATTTATTTTAAAACACTATTTAAGGTAACAGAAATTTTCGGTATTTAAAAAATAACGATACTGTATCATTCTTTGTTGAAAGGTCAGAAGATTTTCAAATTTGTAGACAATAAATCTGAAAGATCATTTTTGTTTGCAGGAACAAGCTTTTACGGAGTACATTTTTCAAGTAATTTTTGTTCATCCTGGTCATCTGTTAATACCGGTTTACTTGATAGCAGAATTTTGTGTCTTGCAGTACGGGACACTTTTTTGTTTGCTGGTGCACAAACTACCGGGCTGTGGAGAAGACCACTATCTGAAATGACAGTTTCTTTTAATACTATTTCTACTCAGGTACCAGAAAAATTCTTTTTAGTGCAAAACTACCCAAACCCCTTCAACCCCACAACGAACATCAACTTCGATATTAAAAAACAGGTCATGTGAAAATCATAGTTTATGACATTAACGGAAAGGAAATCTCTACTCTGGTTAATGGGAATTGAGACCGGGAAGCTATAAGGCAGACTTTGACGGAAGCGGTCTGTCGAGCGGGATATATTATTATACAATGACAAGCGGTGAGTTTGTTGAGAAGAGGAAGATGATGCTGGTGAAGTGAGGGATACTATAAAATCTTTATAATAACTATTACATTTTTTTTAAGAAAATTTTTATGAGACTGTGAAAGCAGAGAAACCAAAATAATTCTTCAAATGAAGATCACAGGCATAAAAAAAGCCGCACTCAAAATTGAATGCGGCTTTTAAAAAAATTCCGGCAAATCCTACTCTCCCGCACAGCTTCCCATGCAGTACCATCGGGGATACAGGCCTTAACTTCTCTGTTCGGAATGGATAGAGGTGTTGCCCCTGTATTTAATCACCAGAATAAACTTAGTTTAAAAATTGAAAGGATACAAACAAATGGATCAGTAAACTTACAATTTAAACTTATATATAAAATATTATAAATAAATGAACAAACGTTTTACATGATGATATTAAATCAAGACATGTAAATATGATGCAATTCCACTACCTTACCAATAAAGGATAAAAATAATAGGAAAAGTCATTCGACTTATTAGTACTGCTCAGCTGAACATATTACTATGCTTATACCTGCAGCCTATCAACCAGGTCATCTTCCTGGAGTCTTATTCCGTATTGCTACGGAGGGAAATTTAATCTTGAAGCGAGTTTCGCGCTTAGATGCTTTCAGCGCTTATCTCAACCGAACGTAGCTACCCAGCCGTGCCATTGGCATGACAACTGGCGCACCATTGGTTCGTTCACTCCGGTCCTCTCGTACTAAGAGCGAGCCTTCTCAAATTTCCTGCGCCTGCATAGGATAGAGACCGAACTGTCTCACGACGTTCTGAACCCAGCTCACGTACCATTTTAATTGGCGAACAGCCAAACCCTTGGGACCTTCTCCAGCCCCAGGATATGATGAGCCGACATCGAGGTGCCAAACCTCCCCGTCGATATGAACTCTTGGGGGAG
>CALMST010000294.1 GCA_937872315.1 uncultured Ignavibacteria bacterium
CTTCTGGTATCAAAATTCGCTGTTTTTATTTAAACTCAATCTTAATAAAGATAAGGATAATAATTTTAAAATTAAATCTTATAAAATGGCAGGTAATAAATTTTTCATAGATAAAAAATAACTCACGTTTTAAATGGTTTGGATTTCATTCAGAAGATCCCGGGAAGAGTCTTCGGAGATATTAAGGGACTTTTCGGGAGATTTGCAATATTGCTAACTAAACGATTAAGATTCTTAAATAAACGAGTAAGATTCATAATTCAACTGGTAAGATTACTAACTCAATCAGGAATATTTCTAACCGAACGAGTAAAATTACTAACTCAATCCGGAATATTGCTAATTCAATCAGAATGATTTCTAACTCGCCGGGGAAGATTATTAGTTCAACGAGAAAGATTACTAACCCAATCATGAAGATTCCTAATTCATTCAGGAATAGTACTAAACGAACGAGTAAGATTCCTAACTAGATCAGGAATGTTGCTAATCCAACGGGAAAGATTGCTAATTCAATAAGAAAGATTTTTAACTCAACGAGGAAGATTACTAATCCAGTCAGGAAATTTCCTAATTCAAACTTATATAGAAATCTTTCAAAAAAATAGAGTTTTTGTAAAATCATCTCAATTCTAATTTCTAAATAACAATTTTTCCAAATCAGGTTGTTTTTATTTTTTTCTGAATAAAAAAATTTTTTAAAAACAATTTCCGGAAAATATTTTATTTGCAGGAAATTGAGGACACTTCTGGTAATTACTTCTTGTAACTGCATTATATATTTAACACATATCCTATTTTCACAAACCGTGTTTTTTAACGCTTTACAAATCAACTAAATTCAAATACTTTTACCAGAATTTGCAAATTCATTTAAAAATTTTTTAATAACGAAAAACTAAAAAAATCATTATGGCAAAATCACATTATGTACCAAAAACAGACGACGGAAAAGTAACCTGGCTAAACAACTTTTCTTCCAAGCTTCCGGATCATGCTTCAGTTCTTGGATTAAGCCCGGAACAGATAACTTCAGTTCAGAATGATGCTGCAATGTTTTCATACATTGTAAATCTTGTTAACTCATTCAAAACAGGACTTGCAGAAAGAGTGGGGTATAAAGATCTGCTGAAGAACGGAGCAGAGAATTCACCTCTAGGGCCGGCTCCTGTGTACAACAATACGCCGGCTCCTACTGTTGTACCGGCAGGTATATTCGTAAGGATCAGTAAACTGATTATGACCATAAAAGGTAATCCCAACTATACCGAAGCAATAGGGAATAATCTTGGTATCATCGGTTCAGAAGAAAATATAGAATTCAGCGAACTCAAACCCGTGATCAACATCAAGATGGAGGCAGGCTATCCGAAACTGATATGGAAAAAAGGTAAAGCCGACTCCATAGACATATATGTTGACAGGTCAGACGGCAAAGGATTCGTTTATCTTGCAAATGACTCATCCCCTGATTTTGTGGACAAAGCATCTTTAAACGGAAATGAAAAGACAGCCGCATGGGTATATAAAGCTATCTACCGTGTAAAAGATGAACAGGTAGGATTATTCAGTGATGACGTATCGGTAACAGTAAAAAAGGAGATCACTTAATTAAAACAGAAGCAATCTTCCGATCCGGGGCAGTTTGAATAAAAAAATTCAAACTGTCTTCCGGTAAGGAGAAAATATTATTAAATTTATAACACATCATGAATAGAAAATCAAAAAATAACCGGAATTCTAAAGTCCATATTATAACGAAGAAAGACGGAAAATGGATAGTAAAAGGGAAAACAAAATTAAGAGCCTCATTGATTGCATCCTCTGAAGAAATGGCAATATTATTAGGTAAAAATATTGCAAGAAATCAGGGATCTGATCTTTATATACTTAAAGGAAAAAAAATGCATAAAATTAACTGTGAGGTTCCAAAAGAAAGAAAATATTTAGATATGCTTAATGAGAGGAGAATTTATGTAGATGATTATTGAAAGTATTTCAAATTTATTAATAAATTTTTAAAAACATTTAAATACTAAAAAATGAAAAGTAAAAACCAACACGTAGTGCCGGCAAAGAACGGCTGGGCAGTAAAAGGCGAAGGCAATAAACGCAATACCCGAATTACCAGAACTAAAAATGAAGCAATTGAAATAGCAAGAAAGTTCGCAATGAAAAGAAAATCAGAACTGGTAATTCATAACAAAGACGGAAAGATCAGTGACAATGACAGTTTCGGGAATGATCCATTTCCGAGAAGAGATATGAAGCATTAATTTACAGATTTTAATCTGAAAATTTATTATGTTTGTATCAGTCGGCGCCAGCCGGCTATTGTTCTTTCATATTTGTTCTTCCTTTAATTAAACCCCGCATGTTTTTTGTGCGGGGTTTTTTTGTTTTTCAATTATTTATAAATGAACATTGAACATTTAAAAATGAATTCCTATTTTTAATCAAAATTCCGGAAAACAAATATTAATAATTAAAGACATTGTCCCTCGAATCCGCTTACCTCAAAATATCAGAACTCGTAAATGATTTCAAAAATAATGAAAAGCATTATTTATCTTCTGTCTATTCCGAAGCTCAGGCAAGGATAGATTTTATAGATAAATTCTTCATTGCTCTTGGCTGGGATGTGAATCATGACGTTCAGAAGAATCCTTACGAACAGGAAGTAGTCGTAGAAAAAAATACCGACAATCATAAACGGGCGGATTATATGTATGCCCTTGCTCCGAAATTCCGTGAACCGAAGTTCTTTGTCGAAGCTAAAAAACCTTTGAGGGCCTTAAAGAATGTTGATGATTATTTTCAGGCATTGAAGTACGGATGGAATGCACAGAATCCATTTGTAATACTTACCGATTTTGAAGAATTTCATATTCTCGACTCAAGATATAAACCTGATCCGAAATCTGTCTTCGAAAAATGTTATAAAAAATTTCATTATACAGATTATTTAGATAAAGAAAAGTTTTCTGAGATTTATTACTTATTCTCTCGGGAATCAGTGGAAGATAATTCCATTGAAAAGAGAGCTTCCGAACTTCCAAAACCCAGAGGAAAAGCAGTTCAGCGGGGTTTGTTTGCTTACACTAATCAGAGTATTGATGAGTCATTTCTCGATTTACTTGATAAGATAAGACTTCATCTTGCAAGGTCTTTAAAGAAGAATAACATATATCTCGACGGCGAACTCCTTACCGAAACCACACAGAGAATTATCGACCGGCTTGTGTTTATCAGATTTCTTGAAGATAAGGAAATCGAAGCGGAAAGGCATATTAGCGCTTACGGCGACAAAGGGAATTCATGGAAAGATTTTGTGAATGATTCGAAAGAGTTCAACGCAAAGTATAACGGTATAGTTTTCAGGGAACATAATATAATCGACAGTCCGGAATTTAAAGGTCCGGATGAAAATGACTTCAGTGATATTTGTGAAGAACTTTCACATTTGAATTCTCCATTTGACTTCAGATATATTCCTATTAATATTCTCGGTTCTATATATGAAAGATTTCTCGGAAAGGTTATTCATGCTACCGAAAAGAGAGTTACGATAGAAAAGAAGCCGGAAGTCCGGAAAGCGGGCGGCGTCTATTACACACCGCAGTATATTGTAGATTATATAGTAGATAATACTGTCGGAAAACAGATTGAAGATAAAACTCCTGTGGAAATCTCTAAAATGAGTTTCGCTGACATTTCGTGCGGGAGCGGTTCATTTCTTATAACCGTATTCGATAAACTTCTACAGTATCATTCAATTTATTATCAGGAAAGACCAAAGGAAGCTAAGAAAGCCGGTTGTTATGAAAAAGACGGCAAATGGATTCTGTCTCTGAAGCAGAAGAAAGAAATACTTTTGAATAATATTTACGGAGTGGATATAGATTCTCAGGCATGCGAGGTGACACAGCTATCACTCTTTCTAAAGCTTCTTGAAGATGAATCACTTGCAACTGCGCAGGAGTTTGACGCAATGTTCAAAGAAAGAATTCTCCCTGATCTTGGTAAAAACATTATCTGTGGAAATTCACTGATCGGAACTGACATTTATTCGCAGAGTTTATTTGACACATCGGAAGAAGAAAAGAAGATCAATGCAATGGATTTTGAGAATGCATTTCCGGAAGTTATGAAGAAAGGGGGGTTTGACGGGATTGTGGGGAATCCGCCTTGGATCGACATTAAAGGTTTAGACCCTATTCATGTCGATTATTATTTCAAAAAATATTCTTCATCTCATAATAGGATAAATATTTATGCAATTTTCTTAGAAAAATCTTTAAGGTTATTAAATGAGAAATCTTTGGTTGGATTCATAATTCCTAATTCAATCTTATACCAAAGTTCATATGAAAAATTAAGAAACATAATCTTAAAAGAGTTTGGCATCCAAAACATTGTAAGGTTACCTGATGATACTTTTATAAATGTTAAAGCTGAAAGTGTAATTTTCATAATTTCTAGAAGTACAATTATTGAAACAGATTGCATTATTTTTGACCGAAAAGATAAAATAGTTGATATTTTAAAAGACGCTGATAATACAAAGTTAATATATGCGGGAGATTGGATTAATAATAAGTTTTTAGTATTTGACATTTTCACTGACGTTGAAACTAAAAATTTATTAAATAATATTGAATCTAAGAAAATTAAATTGGAAGAAATTTGCGATTTCACATTAGGATTAACACCTTATGATAAGTACAAAGGACATTCACAAAAGCAAATTAAAGGAAGAGTATTTCATTCAACACAAATGAAAGATGATACTTATAAAAAATTACTACAAGGTTCTGATGTAACTAGATATTATTCAGAATGGGGAGGAAAAGAATACATTAGTTACGGGAATTGGTTAGGTGCTCCTAGAGAAAAGAGGTTTTTCACAAAAGAAAGAATATTAATTAGACAAATAGTAAGTGGAAATCCTTTAAGAATTTATGCAAGTTATACGAATGAAGAATTGTACAATACTCAAACAATTTTCAACCTAGTTTTGAAAGACGATATTAAGATTGATTTAAAATTTATACTCGCTATTTTAAATTCTAAATTAATGAACTTCTATCATTCTTTTAAATATTTAGATCTTTCTAAAAATCTATTTCAAAAAATACTAATTCAAAATTGTAAATTATTCCCGATACCAAAAATAGATTTTAAGAATGTTAATGAATCTGAACTACATTTTAAAATAGTCAAAGAAGTTTTCCAAATAATGGAATCCAAAAAACAACTTACAAACTCCCAAACCGACAAAGACAAAACCTACTGGGAGCGGCGTTGTAATTCTATAGACCGAGAGATAGATAAATTGGTATATGAACTTTATGGATTGACGGAGGAGGAGATTGAATTGGTTGAATCAAAAAAAAATTAAACTTTAACATTAATTTAAAAAAATGATAAAATAGACCCAATGTCTTTGTTAATTATTATTTTCGCTCTAATTTGTACTTTTTACTCAACATTAATTATGTGAAAAATATATGGACACTATTTTCAAAAAACTAATTTCAGAATATATCAATTTTATTGAACCATTAATAAGTGATGTTGTAATTTTATCCCATGATTTTGGTAAAGATCTAAAATTCGAAAGCATTAAATGTAATTTTTTTGAAGAAGTTGCCAAAATTTGTATTATTTTAAAATTTGGAAATGGAACTCATTACACTGTAAATTCAAATTTTGTTAAAGAGTATTTTTTCGAATTACATGGAAATATTCCATTAAGTATGAAAGAAATTTTTTTTGAAGGCTATTTTGATATTCAATCAGAAAACTTAAATAATTTTACATTCCTAAACTTGGTAACAATGGCTGATAGTTTCAAGTCTCCTTCGGATTATAATACTTCAAAAAAATTGATCGATTATTACTTTATGATATCTACAGGAATTTTAAATTATCACAATACTTCTATTCAAGAAAAAGAAAATAAATTTAAAAATCTTAATATGATAATAATTGACCAATTTAATGATTTGTTGGAATTAGATAATTCAGAAATCCCAGAAAGTTACATTAATTCGCCAATAAACAAAACTTTTGAGTCAACAGATTTTTCAGAACCATATTTTAATTTGTTATTGGATAATATCATTCAAATAAAAAAAATATTACAAGATTTATTTGACGATAAAAATTTTATTTTTGAGTTAGAGAAAATAAGTAACGAACAAATTGATAGCCCGGAATCAATGGAGATTTATATATTATATGATGTTCTTCAAATACTCAAAAAAATACAACCAAAATTAATATGTAATTCTATAGAAACATTTTCTATCATTATATTTATGCTAAATTTAAATTTATTTAGATATAAATTTTGGGAAGTAAATTATAATACCTTAAAAGATTTATTTTTGAAAATACAAGAATCTGATATTGAAGAATATTTAACTTATACAAAGACCATTGAAACATTATCTACTTCTGAAAATCCAATCAAAGTAAAAGCGACTATAAGATCTGAATCAATTGATCTAAATTCAAAAAAGGTTTCTGTAGATTTTTCATTACCAATAATATTAAAATTATATAACACTGAGCTTTTTGATGTATATGTGGCTACAATGAATCGTTTTGCAACAATTATAGCAAAAGCGAATAATAATATTTCTAAGGAAGAGGAAGAAGCCTTTAAAGATATTTATAAAGGACTACACAATCCAGTTAATGAAGACGAGGTGAAATCTTATTTGAGGACTACAGTTAATAAAAATGAAAATCTTCAAGATGTAATTAATGAGTTGGAAAGTCTTATAGGATTAGAAGACGTAAAGACTGAAATCAAATCCTTAATTAACTTTATAAAAATTAATAAAGCTAGAGAAGATACAGGATTAAAATTATCTCCAATTTCATATCATTGTATATTTACGGGGTCTCCAGGCACAGGAAAAACAACTGTTGCCAGAATAATTGGAAAAATTTACAAACACTTAGGAGTTCTAACAGAAGGTCAAATGATTGAATCTGATAGAGCATCTTTGATAGGAGAATATTTAGGTCAGACAGCACCTAAAGTAGACAAAGTAGTGAATTTAGCTATGAATGGAGTTTTATTTATTGACGAAGCTTATTCATTAATCAGTGATGAAAGAGACTATTATGGAAAAGAAGCGATTGCAGCCTTGATAAAAAGAATAGAGGACAATAGAGATAAGTTAGTTGTAATTATGGCAGGATATACAGATGAAATGAAAATTTTCATAGATTCAAATCCGGGTTTTAAATCCCGATTCAATAGGTATATTACATTTAAAGATTACACACCAATACAATTAAAAAACATATTTATTCATTATTGTAATAATTCTGATTATAAATTGAATGAACCCGCATCAAATTTATTAGATGAATTGTTTGAAAAGATGTATTACAACAGAGATAAAAGTTTTGGAAATGCGAGATATGTGAGAAACGTATTTGAAAAAACATTAGAAAATCAAGCAAACAGAATTTCTAAATTAAGTAGTTTGACAAAAGAATTATTAGAAACAATTGAAGAAGAGGACATTCCTATTTAAGAATTATTCAATTCAATAAGAAATTACAATATTTTCACCAATAAAATATTCATCCTTGTAAATAATTTCTAATATATTTACCTTAATTCATTATGGTAAACAAAAAAGATCCTAAAAAATACATTCTTCCTCATTCAGAAGCAAAATTAGAATTTTATGAATCATATTTAAAAAGATATCTAAGAATAATTTTATTGTCGGAGCATATTACTACAATCAGTATTTTTGATTTATTTTGTGGTACAGGAATTTATGAGGATGGAAAAAGTGGAAGCCCAATATTGGCATTCAATATTATACAAAATATTCTTGCTGAATATCCAAAATACAAAAATACTAAAACCATAAATCTGATTGTAAATGATGGTGAGTCCAAAAACATTGAAAAAGTTAAATCAAAATTAGATACTTTAAATACTTCTAAAGTTTGTAACATATATTACAAATCTTATGGATCAGATGAAATTTTTAAACGTGTAAATAATTACCTGAAAAAGAATAATGATTCAAGAGCTAGAAATTTAATATTTATAGATCCATATGGCTATAAAGAAATTCATAAAAACGATATTGAAAAATTATTATCTAACGGTCACACAGAAATAATTCTTTTTTTACCATTATCTCATATGCACAGATTTAAAGGTGTAGCATTTTCAGATAAAATAAATCCAAGCTACACAAAATTGCGAAATTTTATTATAGAGTTTTTCCCCAATGATCATCCTTTAATAAAAGGTCAATTTACAGATATTTACAAGTTTATTAATTATTTAAAAGATGCCTTTAGTTTTAATAATAAATTCTTTACAGCCTCCTTTTACATTCAAAGAGACAAGGCAAATTTCAATGTATTATTTTTTATTTCACCGAATATTTATGGGATGGAAAAAATTCTAGAAGTGAAGTGGCAATTAGATAGGAATACTGGCAGGGGATATTCCATAGGTCAAGATGATTTAAATCTACAACAATTGTTACCGGGATTTCAACTCAATCAATTCGAAAAAAATTTAGAAAATTATTTAAAAGGGAATACTAATACCTCAAATTTAGATCTATATCTATTTACAATAAAAAATGAACATCTTCCTAAACACACAAATGAAATTTTAAAAAAATGGCAAAATGAAAAGACTTTATTGGTTTTAGATGTTGAAAAAAATAAAGATGCAAGAAAAAATTCTTTTTATATAAATTTCGATTATTACAAGAACAATAAGATTAAAGTAAGCTTTAAAAAAATTTAATTATGTCAAAATCCTCCATAGAATGGACACAAATGACCTGGAATCCCACTACCGGGTGTAATAAAGTTTCGGCGGGTTGTAAATTCTGTTATGCTTTAACTATGTCAAAAAGACTGAAGGCGATGGACCTGGAAAAGTATAAGAATGGATTTAAACTGACAATTCATCCAGATACTTTGGAGATTCCTTATAGCTGGAAAAACCCAAAAACTGTTTTTGTAAACTCTATGAGTGATCTTTTTCATAAGAATATTTCTCTGGATTACATAAAGAAAGTCTTCAAGGTAATGAATGATAATCCACAGCACACATTTCAGATATTAACTAAAAGGGCAAATTTACTTGCTGAATATGATAAGAATAATCAAATAAGCTGGACTCCGAATATCTGGATGGGAGTTTCAGTTGAGGATGAAAGAGTTACAGAAAGAATTGATTATTTAAGAAACATAAAGGCAGAGATTAAATTTTTATCTTTAGAACCATTAATCGGTCCAATTCCAAATTTAAATTTACAGAATATTGACTGGGTAATAGTCGGAGGTGAATCCGGTTTCAAGGCAAGACCAATAAAGGAAGAATGGATCATTGAGATAAAGAGTAAATGTAAAGATATGAAAGTCCCGTTCTTTTTCAAGCAATGGGGAAAAGTTGAGTTTAATCCTGATCAAAAAGATCCTACAATTAACTCCAAAAATATTAATCATGCAAAAGGCGGGTGTATGCTTAACGGAAAAATATACAGAGAACTTCCCTTAAAAAAGATATCTACTTTAAAAGTAGCGTAAGTTATAAGTAAATAATAAATATATAGAAATTGAGCATAAGGAGTAATAAATGGAAGATTTAGTAAAAAAAATATGTGAGGAAACCAGAATATCAGAAGAACATTCAAAAATTGCAGTTAATCTCGTTTTTGACTTTTTGAAAGGTAACTTACCACCTGAGTGTAAAAAGGAATTAAATAAGTTGTCCCGCCGTTATTGGTCTTCCGGAAAGTTTGCACTCCAGAAGTTTGAAAAGTAGTTTGCATTTCATTACAAACTTTCCGGCGACCAACAACAAACCCGTTGATAAGCGTAGCTCCTTTATACCATTCTGAATTATACTTGTAATGAAAATATAATGGAATTATCTTAGACAGGATTCTGCAAAAGGGAGTTAAATATCATAATAATCCTGTGAATCCTAGATGGAACTTAGTTGAAAATCAGGAGAACTATAAATATTCTTCCGAAAAGTTTTATTTTAAAGGGATTGAAGAATTTGGATTTCTTGAACACTACATGGATGTATAAAAGTGGTTCTTTCATGAAAGGGTCTTTGTTGTTGGTCGCCAAAAAGTTTGTCAGGAATTATTCTTTCTTGAAATCGTCAAAAAAACTTTTGGAAGACCAACGACGACGAGATATAAAAAAGTTTAATAATTGTATTTTAATATTAATTTATTTTGTTAAAATTCAACAAATAATTAAATGCATTAATAATATAAAAGGATAAACAGGTGTGGACTTCAGATAAATTTTACATTTCTAAACTTTTTCTAAAATCAAATATTTTTATATAAAAAAGAAAGCGACATCAAATTAATGATACCGCTTTAAACTTGTTAAGATTTTTATAAAAAAAAAGCCCCAGCACGAAGCGGGGGCGGGCTTAATTGCCTAAGGAATAATCCTTATTGTGATAAGCTTTCTAATGAATTTAATTATTCTTAAATCAAAAACAAATTTAAAAAATGAAACATATTATAGGATTAGATATAGGTACAAATTCTGTAGGTTGGGCTTTTGTAAAAGAGTCTAAAAAAGATAAAATAGAACTAATTGATATTGGCACTTACATTTTTCCAATTGGAACTATAGTAGATGCTAAATCAAATAAGGAGAAAACTAAAAACGAACAAAGAAGAGAATACAGAGGAACACGAAGAAATATTTTCAGATATAAATTAAGAAGGAAAAAGCTTAAATCAATTTTAAATTCAATAGATTTAATTCCGGACTTTAAGAAAAACTATAAAATAAAGGGAAAATATCAATCTACCGAATTATACAAGTTAAGATCAGAAGCAATAGAAAAAAAGATTCCTTTAGAAGAAATTGGTAGAATATTCTTATTATTGAACAAACACAGGGGATTTAAGAGTAATGCTAAAAAATTTGAAAAAGAATCAGAAGATGAAGGAATAGTAAAGACTTCAATAAAAAGTTTGAAAGATCTTATGAACAAAGCTGATGCTAAAACATTAGGTCAATATTTTTATAAAATGCATGAATTATCAAATGTGAAATATAATTCTGGTGACTGGCATAACCCTGATGAATTAATTGATGAGAGAGCTTACAGTGAAAATGGAAAGATAGTTTTAAATAATAGTAGAGGGATTAGAAGACAATTTGGTAGATATACAGAAAGAGAAATGTATTTAAATGAATTTGACTTAATTTGGTCAGCACAAAAAAAATATTATTTGGATACTCATCATGATCTTTTTACGGGTAGTGCAAAAGAGTATAAAGAAATTTTAGAAAGATATAACGATGAGCTTAAAGATATAAATAATGAAAACAGCAAACAGATAAAATATAAAGAAAAATTAAAAGCCATTAAAGAATTTAAAAATTCTAATTATTGGAAAATTAGAAATTATTGTATTTATTATCAAAGACCTTTGAGATCTCAAAAAAAGTTTTTATCAAATTGTCAATTTGAAAAAAATAAAAAAGTAATTCCTGCAAGTTCTCCATTATTTCAAGAATTTAGAATCTGGAAAGTATTGTCTGATTTAAGATATTCGGATGAAAGAAACAATATTTTTAGTGAAATTTTACCTGTCGAATGGAAAAAAATTCTGGCTGAAAAATTAGAAACTATAGAAAGGGTTCGAATAAATAAGCCATCAAAAAAGGGAAAAGATTCTGAAAAAATATGTTTGCTTGATTTGTTAGAATTAAGAGATAGTTCAATTAAATTTAATCTGCATATTGAAGAATCAGAAAAAGATATTAAAGGAAATTTAACATACTATGCATTTTGCCAGTCAATGGGGGCTGAAAAGTTTAATGAGCTTAAAGATAAAAATAAACTAAATGATCTATGGCATCACATATATATAGCAAAAGATGACGAATGGTTAAAAGATACATTACTATACAAATGGCAATTTAGTAAAAATATTAATTTCTCGGAAAATGAAGCAATCGTATCCAAATTAATAGAATTTGGCCTTGAAAATGATTACGGATCCTATTCATCTAAAGTGATAAAGAAAATTTTACCTTTTATGAAAAAAGGAAATGATGAATACACTTCACTTCTTTTATCAGGATATTTAAAATCACCGGATGAGGAAAAAGAAAAAGTAGTATTAAAGAAAAAAATTTCTCAATTAAAATATCAGGAATTAAGAAATCCTGTTGTAGAAAAATCAATTTCTCAAGTGATTAAAATTGTAAATAAATTATTAGAAAAATATAATGATTTAATTGACAGGGACAATTTAGAAATTAGAATTGAATCTACCAGAGAATTAAAAAAACCAAGATCTGAAAGAGAAAAAATATTAAGAAATAACAGGGATAAAGATTTAAAACGTCAGGAGTATGCTGATTTCTTAAATTTAAAATCAAAAGATGGGACATTTAATTTTAATAAAAGAATAGAGAAATATGATCGGTTAATATATAAATTTGAATTATGGCTTGAAATGAAAATGGATCCCAATGATCCGCTTTTTTTAGAATTTGAAAAAATTTCAAAAAAAGGGGATAACGAGAAACAAAGATTATGGTGCGAATGTAACAGGATATGTCCTTATACTTCAAAAGTAATTTCACTAAAAATGTTATTTAGTCCGGAAATAGAGATTGAGCATATAATTCCACTAAGCAGATCTTTAGATGACTCTTATAATAATAAGACAATAACTTTTTCAAGCGTAAATAAAGAAAAAGGTAATTTAACTTCCTATGAATATATGAATTTAAAAAATGATTTTGAAAATTTCAGAAAGAGAATTAAAGATTTTCCAAAATCGAAGATTGCCAATTTTGAAATGAAAAATGTTTCAAAAGAATTTTCCGGTAACCAAATATCAAATACTTCTTATATTGCTAAATTTACTAGAACTAAATTATCTGAAGTCTCTAACTCCGTTCAATTTACTAATGGCGCTGCTACATCTCAATTACGAAAGTATGATTGGAATCTTGATCAGTTACTTGATCAGGTTAGATATGAAGAAAAAACCGGAATTGAAATAGATAAAATTATTCAATATTACAAAACAGAGCGAAATACTTTCTATAATTGGTACCATGAGACGAAAGACAAAATTGATGAGAAATTAAATATTTTTAATATTCCGGATGATGTTTTAATGGAATATGACAAAAAATTTAATGAAAATATTTTAGAAACCGTTATAAAATTAAAAAGCTATGAAGAATTCAGAAATAAATCCGGGAAAAAGGACAGAAGTGATCACAGGCACCATGCTATAGATTCTTTTATTACTGCTTGTTGTTCAAGAGCAATTATAAAAAAATTAAGTGATGCAAATAGAGTGAGGGAAGAATTTGGGATTTCACAATTTAATCATTCACGTAATATTTCTAGAGATTTAGTTGATTGCCCTTTTGACTATATTAAATTAAAAAATTCTATTATGAATATTATTGTAGTACATAACATATCTCAGAAGTTGATTAGCTCAAATGTGAATAATATAAAATCAGGAAAAAAGAATCTAAAACAAAAAACTTATGGACCACAAGGCTCTCTTCATAAAGATGGAATTTATGGAAAGTTAAAAAACCCCGAAAACCAGAATATCTCAAAAAATGACGCATATGTAAAAAGAATCCCATTATATAGCAAAAATGGCTCTTCAATGGAAGTTAGTTTTACTGATTTAAAAAGCTTAGAAAAAATATACGATCCGAATTTGAAAGAAATCATGAAAAAGCGCATTGAAAAATATGGAAATGGAAAAAAAGCATTTAGTATTGAAAATTTAACGATTGATCCTTTATATGTTTATTCCACAAAAAAATATCCTGAAGGGAGTATAACAAGTATAAATGGAGCTTCATTACCAGTTATAAAAAATATAAGAGTTCTAAATAAGAATTCCAGGAATTTAGTACAACTTCCAGCAAAAGATGAACAGAGTAAGATTATAAATTTGAACAGATATTCAGAGACTGATGGTAATTATATTATGATATTTTATGAATTGAAAGAAACAATAAAGAATAAAATAAAAATAACACGAGATTATAGAATTTTATCTTTTTTTGAAGCTGTAAATAGAAAAAGAACCGGAGTAAAATTATTTGAAGAGATGGTTGAAAAAGATGGAAAATTATTACCACTTATGGAAAATTGTAATTGGCTTAAACAGGGGGATTTAGTCGCAATATATAATAATCCTGATGAAAAAGAAAAAATATTAGATGGAGATAAGTTTTTTATAAAAAAATGTCTGTATAAAATAACAGAATTAAACAATTGGGCGAATTTAAATTATGAGTATGGATTGGTAAAACTTTCGCATGTTAATAAAGTAAAAAACACTTCGGAAAAATATACTACAACTGGTGATTTCAGAAAATTTTACCACAGTAGTTTAAATGCTATTAAAATTAGATTAAACGAGCTTGGTGAAATTATCAGAATAGGATAAATATTGAATTACTAAAAGAAATTGTACATAAATGATTAAAAAGACTCTGTATTTTGGAAATCCAGCGTATCTAAGTTTCAAAGATGAACAACTTACAATTGAAATCAGAGAAGTTCTTATTAATTTAAATGAAATTGAAAATGATTCAGATTCATCGGAAAAATCCGAAAATGAAAATGATAAATATTTAAAAAGAAAATCCCGAAAAGAAACTATTCCTGTTGAAGATATTGGAATAGTTATTCTGGACCATCACGGAGTGAGCACTTCTCAGTATTTAATCTCAAAACTACTGGAAAATAATGTATCCGTTATCTTCTGTAATGATAAGCATCATCCTACAGGTCTTTTATTGAATCTTGACGGGAATACAATCCAATCGGAAAAATTCAAATCTCAGATTAATGCATCAATACCATTAAGGAAGAATTTGTGGCAGCAAACCGTTTCTTCAAAAATATTCAATCAGGCAGTACTCTTAAAAGAAAGAGGAGTCATTATCGGCAATATGCTTAACTGGGCAAAAAATGTAAATTCCGGGGATTCAAAAAATCTGGAAGCAAGAGCATCAGTATATTACTGGAGAAATATTTTTCCGGAAGAAGTTAATTTTTTCCGGGACAGATTCGGAGATCCTCCTAATAATTTGCTGAATTACGGTTACGCAATATTAAGAGCAATTGTAGCAAGAAGTCTTGTTGGTTCGGGATTACTTCCTACTCTGGGAATACATCACAGGAATAAATATAATTCATATTGTCTGGCTGATGACATAATGGAACCGTACCGGCCTTTTGTTGACAAAATAGTATATGATATTTTAACCGAAGAAAAAGATATGTTTGAACTTACTACAGAAATTAAAAAAGAATTACTAAACATACCTGTTGTAGATGTGGTTATTGGCGGAGAGAAAAGTCCATTAATGATAGCGGTGCAAAGAACAACTTCATCACTTGCAAAATGCTTTGAAGGAAAAATTAAAAAGATCATTTATCCGGAGTTTGTGTAATGCGGTTGGATGAATTCAGAATTATGTGGATACTGGTTTTTTTCGATCTGCCGACTGAAACAAAGAGAGACAGAATCAACTATACCCGTTTCAGAAAAGGAATAATGAAAGACGGATTCAGTATGTTTCAGTTCTCAATATATACCCGTCACTGTATGAGCCGGGAGAATACAGAAGTTCATATAAAAAGAATAAGATCAATACTGCCTCCGAAAGGACATATAGGAATATTAAGGATAACCGATAAACAATTCGGCGAAATTGAAATATTCTATGGGAAGAAAAAGAATGAAAATAAAAAACCTCCTCCACAGCAACTTGAATTATTCTGAATAGAAAAATCTTAAATGTTGAGTTAAAATAGAAAAAGGAATAGTTTTAAAACTATTCCTTTTCTTTTCCGACAATATTTTTTAATTCTATATAACCTGTTAAGTTCCTTAAATATTAGCAACATATGCATATCATATTGTTGTAAATATTGTCAAAGAAACTTTTGAAAGCAAATCACAACTCAGACTACCGGCATTACTTGATTTGAAATATTGTTGTAAATATTGTCAAAGAAACTTTTGAAAGCAAATCACAACTATTAAACGTTGCATAATGCTTATCTGGAATTGTTGTAAATATTGTCAAAGAAACTTTTGAAAGCAAATCACAACAGAGGTTCAGGAACGGTATTGACGGCGAATATTGTTGTAAATATTGTCAAAGAAACTTTTGAAAGCAAATCACAACTGGAGGCACAAACACCATTTACCAATACCGATTGTTGTAAATATTGTCAAAGAAACTTTTGAAAGCAAATCACAACGAAACTCGATGAAGTCTCCTGCAGAAATTGATTGTTGTAAATATTGTCAAAGAAACTTTTGAAAGCAAATCACAACTTTGTCAAGCAAGAATGTTATTGCATCCAGATTGTTGTAAATATTGTCAAAGAAACTTTTGAAAGCAAATCACAACGTCGCCCCTGTGGCACTCATATAAAAAACCATTGTTGTAAATATTGTCAAAGAAACTTTTGAAAGCAAATCACAACCAGTCTCTCCAAATGGATTAAACAACTGGAATTGTTGTAAATATTGTCAAAGAAACTTTTGAAAGCAAATCACAACGTGTTTTCAGTTGCTTTGGCAACTACACACATTGTTGTAAATATTGTCAAAGAAACTTTTGAAAGCAAATCACAACCTTATCAGGGAATTATCCTTACCGGAAACATTGTTGTAAATATTGTCAAAGAAACTTTTGAAAGCAAATCACAACTTCGGAGCATCCGGAGCCAGGGAGATAAAAATTGTTGTAAATATTGTCAAAGAAACTTTTGAAAGCAAATCACAACTTTAACCCGATTACCTGTAACATATTACCATTGTTGTAAATATTGTCAAAGAAACTTTTGAAAGCAAATCACAACTGTTTGTAATTACTGAATTGTGAATCGACAATTGTTGTAAATATTGTCAAAGAAACTTTTGAAAGCAAATCACAACGTTTCCTCTCCCATATTCCTTTCTTCAGGAATTGTTGTAAATATTGTCAAAGAAACTTTTGAAAGCAAATCACAACAATGTATGTATATTGACTTAAGCAAAGCTAATTGTTGTAAATATTGTCAAAGAAACTTTTGAAAGCAAATCACAACTACCCTGCCAAGATTGAGATGTTTATACTTATTGTTGTAAATATTGTCAAAGAAACTTTTGAAAGCAAATCACAACCGCAACATAGCATAACCTACAATGCCAGAAATTGTTGTAAATATTGTCAAAGAAACTTTTGAAAGCAAATCACAACTCGCTTGTTACAGCAAAGAGATTCACAATTATTGTTGTAAATATTGTCAAAGAAACTTTTGAAAGCAAATCACAACTCGGAGAGTCTCTGAGCGAACAGGTAAAAGAATTGTTGTAAATATTGTCAAAGAAACTTTTGAAAGCAAATCACAACTCATTTCTACCTTCATATCTTCTTCTGTTAATTGTTGTAAATATTGTCAAAGAAACTTTTGAAAGCAAATCACAACCAGCGCATAGCAGTCCAACATTTACTACAAATTGTTGTAAATATTGTCAAAGAAACTTTTGAAAGCAAATCACAACTACCCTGCCAAGATTGAGATGTTTATACTTATTGTTGTAAATATTGTCAAAGAAACTTTTGAAAGCAAATCACAACCGCAACATAGCATAACCTACAATGCCAGAAATTGTTGTAAATATTGTCAAAGAAACTTTTGAAAGCAAATCACAACTTCTTAAAAATGGCAATCCTTTTGTTCCTTATTGTTGTAAATATTGTCAAAGAAACTTTTGAAAGCAAATCACAACCCGCAAGAGTCTCTAACTCTGCAATCGGTAATCACCGCCGTTATTGGTCTTCCGGAAAGTTTGCACTCCAGAAGTTTGAAAAGTAGTTTGCATTTTATTGCAAACTTTCCGGCGACCAACAACAAACCCGTTGATAAG
>CALMST010000295.1 GCA_937872315.1 uncultured Ignavibacteria bacterium
TGAGTATAACAACTCACTCAATACTCTCTATACACTCAACACACTCAACACACTCAACACACTCAACACACTCAACACACTCTACACACTCTACACACTCAACACACTCAACACACTCTACACACTCAATACACTCAATACACTCAACACACTCTACACACTCAACACACTCTACACACTCAACACACTCAACACACTCAACACACTCAACACACTCAACACACTCAATACACTCTACACACTCTACACACTCGAATCACTCGAATCACTCGAATCACTCTTCTTTCTGCTTCCCGCATATCCAGCCACTCCCGCAATAAGAATAATGCCAAGAAGTATGTTTGCTCCCATACTGATCGTCTTGCCGGTGTAGAATGTTTCAGGTTCGTATCTGAATTCAACTTTGTGTTTACCCTGCGGCACAACAACCGATCTTAAGAAATAATCAGTCTTATAAAACTCTGTCGGCTGATCGTCCATATATGCTTTCCAGCCGAACGGCAGATAAATGTCACTGAAGACAAGCAAATTATTTCCCGAAGCATTGACTTCATATTCCAGTGAATGAATTTCACCTTTGATTAATTTAACGGTTGCGGCAGAGTCCGGAGCATCTATCTTCTGATTAATGTCCTTTTCAAAGTACGCTATCTTCTTTGGGTTGAAATTCATTTGCGCAATGTTGTTAAGAATGGTAATGTCCTGTTCAACTTTATATTCATCAGCAAAGAATGCCCTTCCCGGGAAGTTCTTGTTTTCATAAACAAGTTGCGTTCCTTTAAATACCTGCACGAATGAAGTATCCGGGACCGGTTTATCTGTTATAACATATTTAACTCCTCCGAGAGTCATTAAAAGAGGATTACTTCCGCCAGCTACATCTACTGCATCCTGATAAATTCTTATCTTAGCTCCGTGATATCCGTTAAAAGCCTGTAGTCCGTAAAAAGCCATTGTATTTGTTGTGCTGAGACGTCCTCCGCTAAGCTCAGCAACTCTGTATGTGTAAGGATCAGATTCAGATTTAAGTATCCAGTTGACATAATCCTTCTCGCCGAAAGCGTTTTGCTGGTCACCGGGATTATCCCAGTGAAGTGTTTTTGAATTAACATTCCAGAGATCAATTACAGAAATTAGAATTATTCCCGTTAGCATAATTTTCATGGATGCCCTGCCTGTTGAATACATGAATATCAGACCCGTTACAAGTAAAATAAAAATAGCATGCAGACGAAGGTCACTGATACTGTTCTGATATGCGTTCGGAATAATGTTCTGCTGAATATACTGCGAGATCTGCTGTGTATTGGCACCCTGCTGTTTTAGTTTATCAGCCAGCGGACTGTTGATGACAGAAGTTGTATATGAATCCTGAAAACCAATAACGGAAATAATAAGCATCAGACCGGCTATTCCGAAAAAGACATAGCATACTTTTTTAAGATTTTCGATCTCCTTTTTTTCTTTTACAATGTCAATTACGGATTTAAGTCCGAATCCCGAAATAATCACTATAGCAATATCCATAAAATGATGAATCATCACCGGCGCCCGGAAACTGCTGAAGAACGGGAAGTAATAAAAGAACATATCAAAGATCAGGGAGAAATTTCTTCCGAAGGACATTAACAGAAAAAGAACCGTCACAACTGTAAGCGCCTGAACCGTCGGGCTCCGCCGGAAATTATAATAAATCCCGATAAGGCAAAGGATAAGAGGTATCACGCCGAAGTACATCGGATTTGTAGTGAAAGGCATCTGACCCCAGTATAGATTAGTTCTCTGTCCCTGCACCTGCACATCACCGAAACCATAATAATAAGGCAGCATAAAAGTAATTACTTCACCGGGACTGAAAGACCAGTTGGTTGCGTAATTATAATCAAGCGGAGAATCATCCTTTACTTTAGGATCAAGCTTTGATTCAATGCTTGCTTCGCCCCGCATTGAATATTTATTGTATCCTTTCATTGTCATAAGCACATCAGCATTCATTGCAACTGAAATAACCGCAGCAAGAATAAACAGCACACTGCTTTTTATTATACCCGAAAAATTCACTTTCTTAACGGCTCTGTATATGATCTGATATAAAAGGTAAATACCTATCAGAAGGTATGCATAAAATATCATCTGAATGTGATTCGAACTAAGCTGAATGTGAAGCATTACAGTTAACAGGAAAAAGTTAATGAGATTTTTGTATGAAAACACAGGTTCCTTTTCATCATCAAATGAATCTATTAATTTATCAATCATCAGCATTATCAAAGGGAAGAATGCAAGTGACATAACTTTTGTATTATGACCGACAACTATTCTCTGAATAAAATCAGTTGCAAAAGTTCCCGCCAGTGCGACATAAAGCGCAACCAATTTATTTTTAAATTTGTAATTACCGTAAATATAAAAACCAATTCCGAATACAATATAGTAAAGAACTATAGGCAGCGTGTAATTGGAATCTGAGTTGGTTATAAAATTATAAACTGACAGCCATATATAATAGAAAAAGTCAAAAGTTCTGGGCGGGAAACCAATAATAGGAAAGTTAGGCATTCCCATGAAAATATTCGGGACCCAAAGAGGAAAAATGCCTGCAGCCTTTGCATCGGCAAAGAAGGTCTTAAAACTGTCATATGCCATTATATCACTGGAGTAAAATATCTTACCGCTGAATATTCCTTCCCGGAAGAAAACAAGGACAGCAAGAAGTATCAATCCTGTGTAAATAAAATTTTCGTATCTTTCGAATGCTCCCGGTTCTTTATCTACCGGCTTCCTTTTTAGTGATGTGCTTTCTTTTGCAATAACTTTGGAAGCAGTTTTACTTTTTGCCATTTTATATATTTTTTCTTAAAAAATTTTATAAAAATAAATTAAATCAATTTAACAATCTAATTACTTATGAAATATATTCATTTTTTCATTTTCTCAATAATACCGGCTAACTGACCGGCCTGTTTATATCTTGTATAATTTTCCAGTAAATTATTTTCAATATCAATATTCTTATCAGATTTCCATTTCAGCACCAGCTCTTTTATATATTCAGATAACTGAGCCGGCATATTTCTGTCAAATGTTTTTCCGGCTCCGCTTTTTGCTATGATCCCGGCAGCTTCACTATCCTGCGGACCAAGACAGATTATAGGTTTGCGGGAAGCAAGATATTCAAACAGCTTTGCGGGGATCAGACCTTTTTCATTTTTGAACTGGGGTATTACCAGAAACAAAGCCGAACTGCTGAATAAATATTCAACCGCCTTTTCATGCGGGACTGTAGGGATCAATTCAAGTGATTCCTTAAGTCCTGCGTTCTCAATGTATTGAATTACAGTATCAGCAGCATTACCTACCAGTATTAATTTGAATTTCACATCCGGAAATTCTTCAACTGTCTTTTTTAAAGCATCTATAAATACAAACGGATTATAATTTTCCGGCATAGTTCCGGTAACAGTGATCACAAACTCGTCATTAGGAGGATGACTTTTCATTTTAAAATCGCTTTCGTCAAAACCGTTTGTTATTGTAAATATTTTTTTCGGATCTATACTGTCGGATTTTGCCGCAAACATTTTTCCGAATTCATCACTTACGGTAATGATCCTGTCGGCATTTCCAAGAACATCCTTTTCATAATTAAGATCTTTCTTTTTGGCTAAAGGCGTATGCCTGAATTCATCATAGTAATGAATGTCCGTCCAGGGATCCCGGAGATCAGCTATCCAGCCAATATTCCCGCCAAACTCTTTTTTTAATTTCAATCCTACAAGCTGGGTAGAATGGGGCGGACTTGTTGTCAGCACAGTTTTAATGTTTTCTTTTTCAATAATTTTTTTTGCCTCTGAATATGCATATTTGTTCCATCCGACACGCGCATCAGGAATGAATAAATTTCCTCTTACAAATCTCGAAAATTTCTGAAAAGCTGTAGGATTACTTTCATTGGAAAAACCGGTTGGGATGCTTTTTTTACCCAGCAGTTTTGAGTAAATGGCAAATGGTTCGGTAGTGTCAGTCCTGTGAACTTTAACGTTTTCAGGAATATCCTTAAACAGATCCCTGTCTTCTGAAGGATAACTTGCTTTGTCTTCCTTTACTGTAACAACCTCGGGTATTATTCCATATTCAGGCAAATATTTTACAAATTTCAGAATTCTCTGAACACCGACACCGCCGCTGGGAGGCCAGTAATATGAAATGACAAGGATTTTTTTATTATTCATTTATACATTAAATAAAATTCCGCTATCCAGACAGAAATAAAAAATAATGATATCACGGCTCCGGATATTTTTTTAAATAAACTCATTTCTTTAAAAAGAAGATCTTTATCTGATAAAAAATTAACACAGCCAATTGTAAAAAACGGAATCAGCACAAAATGATATCTTGCCAGTGCAACGAATATAAAAACGGTTATTACCCAAATAAAAGTGAATCCTATTATAAAGAATTTCTTCTCTTTAAGAAATAATAATCCCCAGACTCCGGTTAGCATTACAAAAAAATACGGAAAATTTACGAGTATAAGAATGATCGGATTTACAGATCTGTACACTTCGGTAGAAGACTCACCCGGCTTGGCGTCAGTGAAATAAAGAACCGCCATTCTTTCGCTTGAAAAAAGATAACCCAGCTTCTTTATGCCCAGTACAAAGTATTTTCCCGGATTGCTTACGGCATAATCCATTCCCAGCTTAAAATATTCCTTATCCCTGTCAGCTTCATTATGAAAATCGATCGGAAAACTTTCAGTCATATTCTGATAATAAGTTCCGGTAGCATCAGGATTACTTCCTGCCCAGAAATTAACACCCGAGGTCGTACCGAGACTGAATGTGTTGACCTGAATTTTATTTCGGATGCTCCACGGAGCAATGACCATTATCACACCTGCAATAAAAACAAGAGAGAGTTTTACCGCTTTTGAAAATTTTAAATCTCCGTGAAGTTCGTTTCTGAAAACATAAAAATACAAAGGAATTAAAATTATGCAGGGAAGATAAGCTGTTCTGATAAGAACAGCATAACCAAACAATAAACCGGTTATGAATATCAGAGATCTCTTCTCAGGAAAATCTTCTCTCATCACTAAATACAAAACTGCCATAGAAAAAAATCCAAAAAGACTTTCGGATAATACCGCCTGTGAAAAAATAATGTTTGAAGGCAATAAAGAAAAAACCAAAAGTGAGATGAGTGAATATTTTACATTGAAAAAATTCCGGCTGATCCTGAAAAACAAATAACCTGTCCCGATCTCAATTGCTGACTGAATGACTCTGATGTAAAACTGCCCGTCCCCGAAAAAAAATAATACAGCTGATAAGAATAAAGGGTAGCCGCAACCCACATAAGCTGTAGGTTTGCCTGAGAAAGAATATTCGCCCTTTAGTATGGATGATGCAAGTTCGAGATAATCAGCACTGTCTGATCTGATGGGTGATTGTATGAATATAGCAAAGATAATTTTTACAATAAAAGTACCGGTCAGAATGGTAAAGAGTAATATATTTTCATCTTTACTTAATTTAAAAGAAGAGGGGTTTTCTTTCATTTCTTTGAGGATTTGTTTTCAAGCATTTCCTTCATTTTTGAAACAATGGTCATTGAATCAGCGTCAGAATTTTTTTCAAGTTCTCTGATCACAAGCTTTTGTCTTTCATCAGAATGATTCTGAGAGATCTTTTTCTTCCCTTCAATTCCGGTGATCTCAATTTTAAATGCGGTAATTCCGTTTAATAAGCCTTCAAAATATTTTTTTTCAAGGTTTTCCATTTTATATGAACTATCTTTGCCTTCGAAATACTCCACAGTTTTCTTTAAGATGCCTATCTTGCTTTCTCTGTCGTCAAGTATGTGTATAATACCGTTGACATGGACTGACAGGTAACTCCAGGTTGGAACAGTCTGATCAGACTCATACCATGAAGATGAAATATATTTATGCGCACCCGGAAAGACAACAAGTACTTCTTTGCTTATATTTGACATCTGGTAATTTGCTCTGGCCACATGACCGTATAGAAAGTTTTTACCGTTTTCATTGAGCTGCAGTAAGAGAGGAACATGGGTTGCATTCAGTTTGCCTTCATTATTGGAAACGAGAATTGCAAAACTATTATTCAGAATGAAATCATAAATTTCATCTTCATCATCCATTTTGAAATGTTTGGGAGTGTACATGGCAATTATTTTTTCTGAGCTACAACGAGGACTCCTGTGCCTTCTTTATTATCGGTGTGAACATCAAGCCACATAAGTATCAGCACAAACCAGAGTGTAAATAAATAATATATAGGGAGCAGCAGAATTAAAAATTTTGAAGCGCCTGCCATAAGTATCGGATATTTTATTCCAAATCTCCATGAGATCGTTCCAAACTTTCCATAGGAGTAATCAAAACTTTCTATCTCAAAACCAGCGCGTTTTAGTTTGTCTGTAATGTCCTGCTTGGAATATCCCACTCTTGCATGCTCTTCTATAAAACTTTCATCATCATCTTCGTGTGCATCGCTCCCGCCGAGATCCGAAGGAGTATTGACGAGAAGCTTCCCGCCCTTTTTCAGCGCATTATAAAAATTCTTAAAAACCAGTTCATCTTCGACTATGTGTTCCATTACATCAACACTGAGTACAAAATCAAATCTGTCTTTAAAATCAATTTTAGTAAGATCGGCAATTTCAAATTTTACATTCTTATATCCACATTCAGAAAAAAACTTTTCGCAGTCTCTGACCTGTTCATCTTTTACATCCACTGCAAAAATTCTGGACTCAGGAAATCTCTTAGCCATGAAATAAGTGTACTGCCCGAATCCCATTCCGGCATCAAATATATCCATTTTTGTGTTTGCCGGATAAAGTTCTCTGACTTTCTTTCTTACATGCCAAGATCTCAGGAACATAAGGTCAAGCAACGCATAAAATATCTTTCGAAGAAACGGGCTGTTTTCAACGGCATTTCCGAAGACTTTCTTAATAGGATCGTACTTCATTAAATGTTTTGAATTTTGATAGTGTGAAATTTAATCAGTGAATATAAAAGTATTAAATTTTAATTGTAATTCGATTTTTAGTCGGGTGATCCGACACGACCGCGATTTCCAAAATCAAATTTAAATATTTGCCCCGAAGACTCTACGTCTCAAAGAAGGAAGATGTAAATGTTTTTAATTTTGATTCGCCGCGGCGATTTAGATCCACCTGGCGGATTCAAGGCAATTTTTCCGCAGCGGCTGAACAAGTTACGTGTTTGCTTAGTAGATTTATTTCATTACAATCCCGTTAGGGATTGAGTATTGGCAGCAATGCGATCGTCCATTGATCCAATCCCTCAGGGATTGCGTGTTCTTTGGATCTTACGAAGCAGAACCGGATTGAGAGGTTTGAGTTGAGTTTTTCAGTGTCGATTAAAGAGCATCGTCCTGTAAGATGGTTTGATGTTTGTGACCAAAATATTTGCCTGTACTGTAAGTTATTTTATCAATTTATTCATGCAAATTTTTTGGAACACCAACATCAGCTCGAACTCAACTATCATAACTAACTTAACATACTTAACAAAACTTAAACAACTCTGATATGATTAGAAAAGATCCATCCTTTATGACCTTTCCATACTTCGATTCTGTAAGATCCGGTTTCATCCGAATCCCAGATACCTTCGAGACCTGTGAGTTCATCGACTTTCTTCCCGTTGTGAATTAGTCTGATCAATCCGCTTTCCGGAACGAAAGTCCGGAATATGATCTTTTTATTCTTCTCCGGATCGAAATTGATCTCATCTCCCATTGAATAATTTATTCCATCATATTCAGCTACAAATCTGAATCCCTTACCACTTCCGTGGTAACTATTTACAATGAAGCTGTTACCATTTCTGAGAGCATTGAGTATTTGTTTTTTGTCGGATTCAAAATTTCCCTTATCTCCTTTTGCAATTTCTTTTTGCAGCAATACGTGAGTCCTTATAGATTTAAATAAAACTTTATAAGGAAAGATCTCAAAATCAAAACCCATTATGGAATGTTTATGAGCATGAGCATCAACGCCGCCAAGAGCAACTACTTTTCTTTTACTATTCAGATCATCCCATTTCTGCAAAGTCTCCCCTGGTGGTGCAATGATCGATTTCAAAGGATGAATGAATCTTTGAAGTTTATTTGAATCATTAAGACCTTCAGCCCATTCGCTCATATGATTCCATATCTCTATGCCGGTAAAGTCTTCGCAGTCCCATGCGGTCCAGGGATATGGCGGATGTTCAGGGAGGTGACATCTCTTCTCATCGGGATGCGCAATAAATCCAAATCCTCCTTTTTCGTTTACTGCCTTAACATATTCATTAGCCGTAAGTCTGTTACCGAGATCTCCGTCAGGAAGTTTTTCAAAAGTACCGATGACTTCATCAAGATCAAAAACGAGATAATGATTTTTATTCTTTATATCATTCACTTCATAACCCACTATCAGCATTGTGTCGCCGAACCATTTTTCAAAACCTTTTTCTTTTGCTTTTAATGTGTTGTGGTCTGTAAGAATAATAAAATCAAGATCGGATTCGCTGGCAAAATCACCAATCTCTCCGGCCGCACCGGACCCGTCTGAAAATCTTGAATGCATGTGAATTGAACCTGTGTATTCGAACATATAAAAACTTATTCAGTGTTTAATAAAAAAATGTATATGGTGTATCTTTATTCATGAAAGATGACCGAAAAAAATATTTAGAACCCAGAAAACTATTAAAACAATTCCGGATATTATTAAAGATTTTCTGCTGAATGAAACAGATATTTTATAATTGAATAAACTTAATACAAAAATACTCAAACATATAATTGCAGAAAATGAAAAGAAAATTACCGAAGAAGGATTATAATATATGCTTTTTTTAAAATTAAAATTAATGAATTCGTAAAATGCATGTGACATACCGCAGAACGGGCAGGGAATCCCGAAAATATTCAGCATTATGCATGTGCTTTCATTTCTGAAATACTCAGGAAAGAATTTCATTAAAATATCATACGGATAAAAAATTGCCGAAAAAATTGAAAACAGAATAAAACCCGCAAGTATTAATCTGATCTTTCTTGCTTCGGGAGAACTGATCTTTTCAATGGTCAGGAATTTCAAACCTGGTTTGTATTTTTCTTATTAAAGACATTAACAGCAAGTAAAGCTCCTACTGCTCCGAACAGGGGATAGAGTATAATATTGGATACAAATGATATAGCTGTAATCGAAGGTGAAAATCCGTATTGATTATATTCTTCGGAAAATTTTTCCACATACTGCGCAACTTCGGGTGGTGTCTGAATATTCATTTCATCAAATGCCTTCATTACTTCAAGGATAGGGTTTGAATCAGAAAACAAACTGATAATAAGTCCGAAACCTGTAACTAAAACAGCGGATAAAATTCCGCTGAGAATACCGATCATCCCGCCGTCTTTATGAGTGAGAGGAATACCGGTGTTCTGAAGCTGTTTATTGTAAGAATATACTCCCGCAAACCCCCCTGCAATAATGCCGGCGCAGCATAAAAGATTTATCATGTTCAATAATGGGAATACTGCAATGAGTGTCATTACAATTGTACCATATAAAACTGGTGTAAACCGGTTCGGTAAATTCATATAAATTTATGTGCTTAATTTATTTTTTAAAAAAAGATTAACTTCATAGAAAAATTTCAAAAATCCGGGATACAAAAAAAATACAAGTGTAAAACCTATGATAAATCCCGTTACAGATCTGGAAAAAAAGGTATTCTTTAAAATTCCCGTGATATCGGCAAATACATCAGCGCCAAGGATTACAACAGGAATTATCAGAAACCAGACTGAGGGTAATTTGACATTATTGATCTTTTTAATCAGCGGATAAGATAAAATACCGGTAAAAAAGCCTGAGTATATCCATACACATCTGGAGCAAACTCCAAGTATGTGGCCGAACATATGAAAAGATCTTCCATCATCCTGATGACAGACTTTTGAAAAGAATAAATAAATGACAGAAGAAATTTTTTCGCCTGTTTCGCCGGTTGCCATAAGAAAAGGCGCTAGAAAAATAAGCAGCACCCACAGAGTTGTAAATAATAAAATAATAAGATAGATTTTTTTTGAAAATACCGAATCAATGTATTCATTTTCTGAAAAATTCTTACTACTATTGTTCATCGTTCAAAATATTACAATAACTTGAATAAATCAATTAGAATATTTACTATTTTACAAATACAATAAAAATCATGACTAAGATAAAATTACTGATAGCAATTCTGATACTTCCTGTAATAATTATTTCATGCGGAAGACAGAAAGAAACAGTGCAGGAATCCACTAACTCAACTTTCCCTATAACACAGTTAACCCCGGTAGACACACAAAATGCGGTAACAGGCGACTGGATAATTAAGCAGATTATGTCAGATGCAGAAAAGATAAATCCTATTGTAACCAATGATGCCACAGCTTCGAGTATTATTACATACATATTTGAAAACCTGCTTGAGATTGACAGGGTTACTTATGAATTAAAACCCCTGATAGCTAAATCTCTTCCGGAGATCAGCGAAGATCATCTTACCTATACATTTGATCTGAAAGAGGATGTTACTTTTTCCGATGGAGCGCCTCTGACGGGTGAAGATATCATTTTTACAGTTAAAGTGATAAAGAATCCTTTTACTGATGCACAGGCTTTAAGGAATTATTTTAATGATGTAAAAAGCGTGGAGCTGGTCGATGGTAATAAGTACAAAGTTAAATTTACGATGACAAAGCCATATTTCCGGGCAATATATTCGCTGGGTGATCTTGAAATAATCCCGGGTCATCTTCTCGATCTTGAAGGGATGAATAAAAAATTCACATGGACCGATCTTGAAGATGCTCAAAAGACATTCGATGCCAAAAAGTATCCAGAGATGTCCCGGTTCGCAGATTTTATAAATTCACAGGAAGTTGCAAGGGATCCCAAATATGTAGTTGGAAGCGGTCCCTATGTGCTAGATAAATGGATAACAGGTCAGTCTGTTACATTAAAAAGAAATGAAAATTACTGGAATAAATCGGAGCTTCCAAACTATCCTGAAAAGATAATTTTTAAAACTATCAAAGATCAGAATGCTGCGGTTGTAGCGGCAAAGAATAAGGAAATTGATGAAATGCAGGTTTATCAGCCGGTTGATTTTGTAGAGAATGTTAAGAATCCAGAAGAGTATAAATTAAAAAAAGCTTTGGTTATAGAGCCTTCTTATAATTATATTGCATGGAATAATTCCAGCCAGTTATTTTCCGATAAAAGAGTCAGATGGGCAATGGGTTATGCTATAAACAGGGAAGATATAATAGATAAGATCGTTTACGGAATGGGCACCCCGATTCAGTCACATGTCTTTTTAAAAAGCAAGTATCTGAATTCAGATCTTCCGGAAATTCCATATGATATAAATAAAGCTAAACAATTACTTTCTGAAGCAGGCTGGAAAGATACAGACGGTGATGGAATTATCGATAAGGTAATTGACGGAAAGAAAGTGGATTTTAAATTCACTTTCACAAATAATACAAATCCCAAAAGAAAGAAAGTCATACTTATTTTAATAGAGCAACTCAGACAGATTGGGATTGAAGCTTCAATACAGGAGTATGAATGGTCTGTCTTTCTTGATAAAATCAAGAAACATGATTATGACGCGTGTTTTGCGGGATGGCAGCTTTCAGTAACTCCTGATGATCCTTTCCAGATATTCCATTCATCCCAGTCAGTCGGTGAAGGAAGCAACTATTTCAGTTATGATAATCCTGAAAGTGATAAATTACTTGAAGAAAACAGGGTTACATTTGATGATGAAAAGAGAAAAGAGATACTTGATAAATGGCAGAGATTGGTTTATGATGATCAGCCGGTCACATTTTTATGGAGCGAACCTGTCAGATATCTTTACAGTGACAGATATAATAATGCCAGATGGTATGCTTATCCTGATTCGCCTTTGCTTAATGAATGGTGGGTGCCGAGTTCGAGACAGCTGTATAAGAATTAGGTATTAAGTATTA
>CALMST010000296.1 GCA_937872315.1 uncultured Ignavibacteria bacterium
CTATTCAAACAAACTCTTATCCCCGCCTGTTTTCTTTTTCCTGTTAATTCCTAGATGCTTATAAGCATGATCAGTGGCTTCCCTTCCTTTTGGCGTACGTTTTATGAAACCCTCTATCATAAGAAATGGTTCATATACGTCTTCTATCGTTCCCGGATCCTCACCTATGGATGCAGCAATGGTGGAGAGTCCGACAGGCCCGCCGTTGTATTTTAAAATGATTGTCTCGAGAATTTTCTTATCCATTTTATCGAGTCCGAATTCGTCCACATCAAGCGATGTCAGAGCGTAATCTGCAATATCCTTTGATATTGTACCGTCACCTTTTACAATTGCGAAGTCGCGTGTTCTCCTCAACAACCGGTTTGCGATACGCGGCGTAGCTCTGCTTCTTTTTGCAACTTCCTCAGCGCCTTCCGTTGAAATTTTCAGATTCATTATGCCTGCGGAACGCTTTACTATCTCTATCAAATGTGAAGTTATGTAATAATCAAGATGACAATTGATTCCGAAACGGTCAAGCATCGGAGATGAAAGCAAACCCTGTCTTGTGGTAGCTCCGATCAGAGTGAATTTTTCGAGTTTGATCGGAATGCTTCTCGCAGCAGGTCCCTGATCTATCATTATATCAAGCTTGTATTCTTCCATAGCCGAATATAGAAATTCCTCGACCACTTTCGGTATCCTGTGGATCTCATCAATAAACAGGATCTCTCCTTCTCTTAATTTTGTAAGCATACCGGCCAGATCCCCGGGTTTTTCAATTATAGGACCTGAAGTGGTTACTATATTTGTCTCAAGCTCATTGGCAATGATATTGGCAAGAGTAGTCTTACCGAGTCCGGGTGGACCCGTGAAAAGTATATGATCAATGGTCTCGTTTAATTTCTTCGAACTTTCGATGAATACTTCAAGGTTTTCCTTTACTTTATCCTGACCTATAAAATCCCCGAACTTTTTCGGACGGATCCGGGATGTAAAATCATTTTCAACTGACAGATCTTCATCCATTACTTCCGCGCTTATTAAATTTACTTTACTTTTCATTTTTGTAAAAATAATGTTAATTTATTCTACTTACAATTTTATAAATATTAAACTGCTTTGTAAAATTAAAGAAAAAAAATAAATTTTTATATAAGTACTTTTACAGATATTGTCATTCTCATGCGATCCCGGTTGTCCGGAAACAATAACATTATGACTTCCTC
>CALMST010000297.1 GCA_937872315.1 uncultured Ignavibacteria bacterium
CTCATATCTCATATCTCATACCCCATACCTCAGACTTCCGCTTTCTCTTTCAGAAACATCTTCTGAAACTCCCACTTCTTCCTGTTCTTCCAGTTGCCTTTGTGATAAGCATAACCCGCAATAAGCGGCATTGCAATTGTTGCTTCGCAGTAAACCATTTGTTCGTATGTCATGTCAACTTTCCCCCACGAACTCGCTTCCTTCAGAGTCGATCCTGAAAGCGCTCCGTCCCTGTCGTCAGCTACCGTGATCTGAATCGCATACTTGTGCATCGGAACTTCCTTGTTCAGAATTTCAGCCGCTACGACTGTATCCTGCGCAAAGTTCTTCGGAACTCCGCCGCCTACCATGAATAATCCCGAATCGCGTGATTCCAGTTTTATTTTTGTAAGCTCGAGGAAATCCTTTGCGGAATCTATGGAAACATTCGAATCAGGGTTATTATACTGATGACTCACAAATCCGAACCCAGCCGAACAGTCGGAAAACGCCGGCACAAAGATCGGCACATTATTCTCATAAGCCGCCAGTACGACCGAGTCTTTATTCTTTCCGTGTTTGGAAAGGTATTCACCCATGTGCCAGATAAATTCGCGGGAGGAGTAAGGTCTGTGCTCAAGTGAGTCGCAGATCCTTGCAATTGTCATATCGCATTCGCGGAGATCCTCTTCGTCAATATATGTATCATAGATCCTGTCGATCATAAGCTCGCGCATTTCATTATCATCCACGAACTGCGAGCCGATATAATGCTTGTATCCCAGTCCTTCGAAAAAATCCTGATCCACCATTATAGCGCCGGTTGAAACGATCGCATCCACCATATTATTCCTTACCATATCCACAACTACATTCTTTAATCCTGCTGAGAAAAGCGAACCGGCAAGACATAGCATCACCGAACATTCTTTATCGGCAAGCATCATGTCATAATACTTGGCTGCAGTAGCAAGGTCTCTGGAAGAAAATGCCATATACTGCATATCTTCAACTAAGGCAACGGGATTGTGTTTCTTTATATCAATATGCTGAATTGTATCTTTGAGATAGTCTTTTTTGGTTTTCATTGAAATGTAAATTTAATTAGAAAAATTTAGGCTAATATAAAAATTCTGAGCTTGTTATAAAATG
>CALMST010000298.1 GCA_937872315.1 uncultured Ignavibacteria bacterium
ACTAATTTTCAAATTTTCAGAGTGCAAACTTTCCGGAAGACCAACAACGGCGGAAATGTAGTGCTTGTAAATTTCATTTTTTGTAATTTGTTTCATAAGGGTTCCTTTCAGTTAAGAAGTTCATTTTTCTACGGAAAATCGTAGCTAATACGAAAATAATCCGTACTAACTCAAATTGAAAGTGAGCCCTTTGTTAATTTACCGACGGCGGGAAAATGAATATTTGTAGTTATATTGAAGTCCAGGGTTATAATATCCGCTAAAGACTTGACTTGCTGGATAAACTCGAACATTAACATTGCTGTTTGATATATTTCTAATTAGAATTTCTGCATATCCAATCTCAAAGGAATAAGATTTGTTTATGAATGTTGAAAATATTATCAGTGATAAAAATAATTTTGCTTTCATATTAATTCTTTTTTTTACTTATTTTAAAAAAACTATTTTATTTAAAATTGAATATTCAAGGTCACTAACTTTAAGAAAATAAATTCCACTTGATAAACCAAGTTCATTGGACTTTAATTTAATTATACTTGTGCCAATTTCAACATTTTCATAATCTATAGAAACGAATTCTTTACCGGTAGAATTAAATATCTGTAGTTTCAAAGTTCTTTTTTTATTCGATGTTATTTTTACATTTAACTCCGGATTAAACGGATTTGGATAAGTTGTTAACTTAAAATCCTTATTTAAAAATGTTTGATCATTGTTTGATATGTTTACCGGGTTGAAATTAAGTTCTTTATCAGTTTTTATTACTAAAAATTCATTATAATCAAAATCACTTGGCGAATAAACATAAGATCCGGAAATAATGAACCCACTATCAGAATAATTTATTATTCCATCATAATCAATAATTGCTTTGGAGTTATAACTATAGAACTTTTTAGTTAATAAATTACCAGTTGAATCAACAATGCATAATTTTCCTATAGGTTCTCCCTGACCTCCGGTAATTGCAAATTTATTGTTGTTTGATCTTACAATTTTTCTGGCATTAAGTGAATCTGATAAATAATTTTTATTCCAGTATAGATTGCCGCTGCTGTCAAATTTTGTAATGTACAAACCACCGTAATTATACTGAGAAGGAATAGAGATATTTCCTATGGCTAAAAAAGTAGAATTTGAAATTGGGGCTATACTTAGTAATCTAAAAAAATTGCCATTGTTTGAAAAAATCTTTGTCCATATTAAATTTCCACTAGTATCTTTCTTATTAATTATGGTTGTATCCCAACTTTTAAGACCAACAGAATAAAAGCCAGATTCTGTATTATAATATCCTGTATAAGAAGCATCGTCATATGATTTTTTCCAAATTAAATTACCATTTGTATCTAATTTAAACGTAGCATAAATATAGCTCATCCCTCCTACCATGTCTCCATTTATAATTATATTTTTAAAATTGTTCAATAAACTAATACAGTAAAAACCTGAAATTGGGTGTTTATAGGAGTAGTCCCAAATTATATTACCGTCAGGATCTACCTTCATTAGGTTTCCCCTGTCATTGTATAGGTATGTTATGAGAATATTTCCCGAAGGCATTTCAATAGCTGAAGTTGGAGCATTCGGTTTTATAGAGTCTCCTATGTTTTTTGTCCATAAGATTTGACCATACATATTAAACTTAACTAAATAAGTTTGAGAGATTTTGAGTCCTGATTGCAAACTTAAAACAATTTTTTCACCTAGCATTAATATATTTCCATCTTTTGTCTGAAGAGTTACTCTTGCAAAATCATTTAGCGGACCTCCGAATATCTTCTGCCAAGTCACCGCCTGCCCCTGCGCACACACAGGCAGAAGAAA
>CALMST010000299.1 GCA_937872315.1 uncultured Ignavibacteria bacterium
TATTTTATTAAAATCATTTTTTTAGTTTCCTTATAATCTTCTGCACTTATGGAGTAATAATAAACTCCGCTCGGAAGCTCCGATGCATTCCATTGAAGGTTATATGTTCCGGCTGCAAGTTTTTCATTAACCAAATCAGCAACTTCTTCACCCATTGCATTATATATCTTTAATGTAACATATCCCGGTTCCGAAATGCCAAATCCCAGATTCGTAAGCGGGTTGAAAGGATTGGGATAATTCTGTCCTAGATAATATTCTGATGCAATTTGATTTATTTGGTTTAACATTCCGGTTGTCTGTGAATATTTTATGGTGACTATATCGAAATTTGTAGTGTCACCAATACTGATTCCCGTTACATATACATCAGAATTTTCATTAACTATAACACATGAAATAAAATCTTCAGAAAGCGTATGATTCTCATAATACTTTTCCCATATGAGATTTCCGTCCGGATCATATTTCAGTAATGCATAGATCAGATGAACATTTCCTTTATCACTGCCCCCGCCGACATATACATTACCTGAATTATCGGTTTTAACATCAATGCCCTGATCAGTTCCGTTGGCAAGTCCGTTGAAAACCCTGCTCCAGAGCAGATTCCCCGAAGGAGATATTTTAAGCGTAAGAATATCTTCCGATCCTGAAGTTGTATTCTGAGAACTCAGACCTGTTAATAATATATTGCCCGAATTATCCATTGTAACTGCATAAGAAAAATCAAGATAGTTTCCCGCACCGTTATAAGTTCCCTGCCATTCCACGTTCCCGGCAGCACTGATCTTTGCATAAAAATAATCATATGATCCCGGAGTCTGATAAATACTACCGCTGACATAAATTGAATTTTCATCATCCATTAAAGAAGAAGAAGCCTTGTTATCCGAATCAACGCTTCCGCTGAATGTTTTCTTCCATACAAAATTCAGCTCCTGATCATATTTCATTACTAGTATGTCAGTACCGCCTGAAATTTCTTTTGAAGTAGCTGTGACCAGTATATTATTCAGATTATCCGTTTTTACAGATACAGGCAGATCATCGCCATTACCTGATCCGTTGTATATCACGGAACCGGTTTCATCTCCGTTATCAGAATACTTTAAAGTTACGATATCATAATTACCCGATACATTTCTTATGAAACCGCATACTATAACATTTCCATTCTTATCAGGTGTTATATCCTGACCGAAACCATTTGTATATCCTGCAGAATTGAAAAATTTTATCCATTTTAAATTACCTGATGAATCATATTTAGCCGTTGTAATGACATTGCTGCTGCTGAGATTGGTAGTAAAGCCTGTCACATAAGAATTGCCTGAAGGATCAGTAAAGCCTTTGAAGATCTGATCAGTGCTGCCGGCTTCTCCGTCGTAGTTTGCTGACCATAGTTCAGTACCCGAAGAGTTATATTTTATCAAAGCAAAATCGAACAGTGAAGAGGGATTATTACTGCTTCCGTAAACATAAATATTACCCGCCGCATCTGAACCCATGTTTGCAACTATATCATAAGAGTTTCCCGGTCCGTTGTATCTTGAGATCCATTCGGTATCTGGCCGGGAAATTAATACCTCCGGATTTATTATCAGGAATAATAACGGGATAAATATTCTCGGATTAAATAATGAAATTTTTATATGAGATGACAGGAACAAGAATTTGATTGATTATATTTTGCCGAAAAATTAACGATTAATATTCAAGAGCTTTGAGATCATTAAAAATATAAACTTATGCGAAGTTTATATAGGGATCAATAATCTACCCTGAAAGTAGCAAACCCGTAATCATCGGTAAAGTTCACATTCTGATAAATATTATCAATTGCTCTGTGAACATACTGAAACTGAATAAAGAATTGTCTGACAAATTCCCATGTGAAATTTGTTGTAATGATGCTTCTGTTTATCCGGTTTCCGTTAAGGAAAGCGGGATTGGAATAAGCGTAACCTGTTGCATTATTAATATTACCACCGTAATTAACCAATACTCTTCCTGCTGAATCAGTAATTATTCCGTTTGCAGATCTCTGAAACTGATAGAGTATGTTAAGATTAATTCTGTTTGTAAAATTATAATTAAGTTTGAAAGCGATCTCATCAGAGTTTGGATCGAGATGATGTCCGAGATGAAGATCCCAGTGCGTGTACATTGTCTTGTTTGAAACATGAGTATAAACAAACGGATCGAGATAAGTATATTCAGCTTTCAGGTCCAGATCGGGAAGCGTGAAAGCTTTTGCCCACTGGAGTCCAAACTGGAATCCGAACTTATTGGTAATATTTTCATTGTCCTGAAACAATGTACTGAACTCAAGATCATCAATTAACAAAGAACCCTGTACAGCAAGGTTTTTAACAGGGAAGACCATTGCATCCAGACCTATGATTGAATTGTTATTATTTTCGGGACCAGACTGGGTAGCTTTACTAAGTTCGGCTGAAGTCAGAAAACTTATAGGATTAAGAAAAGTAAAACTGAACGGATTATCAGCAATAGTCACACTTTCAAAAAATCCCATTCTGAAAACATCACCAAAACTGATATCAAGTCTGTGTGTTGCAATATTTTTTGAATCAATAGGTCTTCCGATAGAATCCCCTTTAAGACTTCCGTACATGAATGAATACTTTACGGCTTTATACCCGAGATCAAGACGCAGGTAATCAAATGCCACAGTATTATCAGACAGGTATAATCTGTCGATGAATCCGAATCCCTGATATACAGGGCTTCTTCCTACAGTTATGGCAAGCCATTCATCTTTTGCTCTGAATCGCAGATAGCCGTCAAAGGTATCAAAATTTCTTTGCTCATACTGGAATTTATTCTGAGCAAAAAGTTTCGGATCGGTATATCTTGCAAATGTAACATCTCCCGTATCTCCTGCAATTTTCTGCCCGTTTGAAGCTCGGAGATAATAACCGACGTTATCATACAATGTACCTCTGACTCTGAATCCGATTTCTCCAAGAGTGATAGAATGCTTCCCTATGGAATCACCTCTTGAACCTCGCTGGGATAACTCGCCGAGACCGTCAAAGAACAAGGTCGCATTACTGTCGGCAAAAGAGTAGAGATATTTTTGCTTATTTTGGGAAAAAAAATTCCTGAAACCTTCTTCAAAAAGAGGAGCAGCCTGTTTCAGCGTTCCGAACATTTCATATTCAAATTCAATTTTAAGATCACCGAGAATTTTTCTGTCAACAGGAGATATCGAACCTGTCTTCTCATTTATGATCTTCAGGAATGATGCAACTTTTTCTCTCGAGAGAGGAATGTTACCGCGGTTATAATCCGTAATTATCTTCATTGTCTGCATACGCTGAAGGTAATCATACACCGGGTGTCTGGGCTGTACAAGTTCTACCTGAGCTGAAGATACATTTACAAAAAGAAAAGAAACAGATACTATAAGCAGAAAATGTTTTATCATATTTTAAATTGAATATATTTAAAGATATTAACTTCAGGAAACCTGAAGATCGGAAGGGATGGTTTTTTCTTCATCGGTTACATATTCGGGTACAAGACGTTTCAGCATGCTGACTATCAGTTCTTTATCATTATCATGCCTCTTATCGATAAGAGTTTCAAGATTGTATTCAAAATTTTCTGGGATGAAATGACTGGCATTCGAAGCGATCAATATTTTTTCGTGAAGAGTCTTTTCATATATCTCGCCGGCTATAAAAAGTTCTTCATAAAGTTTCTCACCTGATCTTAAGCCTGTCTGAATAATTTTAATATCCTTATCAACTTCATAACCTGAAAGTCTGATAATATCCTTGGCAAGATCAATGATCTTTATCGGTTTACCCATATCAAGAACAAATATTTCTCCCCCGTTGCCTATGACGGATGCCTGTAAAACAAGCTGCACTGCTTCAGGAATTGTCATAAAAAATCTTTGAATATCAGGGTGAGTGATCGTAATGGGACCGCCTTCGGATATCTGTCTTTTGAAAGTAAGAACCACACTTCCCCTGCTTCCAAGTACATTTCCAAAACGGACAGCTGAATAATTTTTTCCGTAAGTTCTTCCGGCATTCAATACGATCATTTCAGCGACTCTTTTGCTGGCTCCCATTATGCTTGACGGGTTGACAGCTTTGTCGGTTGATATAAAAACAAAATGTTCCACATTGTGTTTTAGTGAAAGCTCAATAAGATTCTGTGTTCCTTTGATATTATTACTTATGGCTTCACAAGAATTCACTTCCATCATCGGAACGTGTTTATGAGCGGCTGCATGAAAGATGACATCAGGCCGGGTTTCAGCTATGATCTTATCTAGTCTCTTATAAGATCTGATATTAGCAATAATAGACTGTACATTTGTCTTATGAGCTTTACCATTAGTCACGGAAAGTCTTTTCAGTATTTCATACTGAATATCAAAAATTGAATTTTCGCCCTGACCAAGCAGAATAATCTCCGAAGGATGACATTTGATGATCTGTCTGCATAATTCACTTCCAATGGAACCTCCTGATCCGGTAACAAGAACTTTCTTACCCTGAAGAAAATCTTCCACTTTTTTGATATCCGTCTTTACCGGCTCTCTTCTTAAAAGATCTTCTATCTGTACATTTCTGATGCTGTCTATTCTTACTTTATCATCGAGTATCTCAAAAATTCCGGGAATGGTCCTCGCCTGTACTCCGGACTTTCTGCAGATCGAGACTATATCTCTTATCTCTGAACCCGGCGCTGTCGGCATTGCAATAATAACCTTATTGATATTCATCTTTGCAATGATCTCAGGAAGATTGTGACGCGTGCCAAGTACCGGAATTCCTCTTATCTTTAATCCCTTTTTCTCAATATCGTCATCCACGAATGCAACAGGATTTAAACCAAGCTGAGGATTTCTCTGCATTTCCTGAATGATGGAACTGCCGGCTTTTCCGGAACCTACTATCAATACCCTTTCACCGTGATATGAGATTTTTCTCTTCTCATTGATCCTTTCTATAAGTCTTATGCTGAACCTTGTTCCGGCAACGAAAAAGAATGTTATAATTCCGGTAAGTAATGGAAGAGATAAAGGCAGTACTTCAAATCCCAGAATCGAGAATGAATTTAATAATATGAATACACCTGTCTGAACAATGACAGCCCAGAAGATTATGTATATTAGTTTTGCAAGTTCATCTATACTTGCATTGCTCCAATCACGGTTGTATAAACCGAGTTTGTAATAAACAATGATGTCAATAAAAAGGAAGATTAATGTACACCAGAAAATTGGTATTATGTAAAGGGAGAAATCTACTTTTCCGTCAAGCCTTAATAAAAGAGCTACTAAAGGACTGATCAGCAAAAATATACAATCGAAGATTAAGAAATGCCTGTTACGTAATTTAAGTAATCTGTTATTTAATAAACTTTCAAGCATTTTTTTAAATTATACTCACTTTTTTCAAAAGTAACATCTGGTCATCGATACAAAAAGAACACTTTGCCAAGTATCTTTTTTTGAGGGTGTATTTTTGATGCCTTAAATTACAAAAAGTATGTAATTGTTGCAATTTACTTTTTTAAATGTGGATTCCTGTTAAAATTACAGTATAAAGAATTGATTGATTCCATTTCCATATTTTTAACGTGTTTTGTATTAAATATAAAGAAGGTTTTTTGATCTGCTATAATGTGTCTGTAAAACAGGTCGACACAATTCACACAAACTTAACAATCAGAAAATGTAATATTTCTATGAGCTCATGAGAATACTGAAGTAAGGGTTTTCAATATGACTTTAACATCCTTAAAAACTGATCTTTGATTTATGTATTCAAGATTAAGATCTATTTTGTCAGGCATTATTATTTCAATATAATACTTCTCTGGATCATCGGCTTTTTCAAGAAGTTCGTTTTCATTTCTGTATTTTATTGATGCGACATCAGTGATTCCGGGTGAGACATCAAGGACTTTAATCTGTTCTTCCGTATAAATATCCACATACTTTCTAACTTCAGGTCTGGGTCCGACGAAACTCATTTCACCGATCAAGACATTTATAAGCTGCGGTAATTCATCCAGCTTGAATTTCCTCAGATAATAACCCGACCGGGTAATTCTCGGATCTTTACCTCCTACAGTTAGTAATCCTTTTTTATCCGAATCCGGATCCATAGTCCTGAATTTATATAATCTGAAATCCTTATTGTTCTTCCCTACTCTCGATTGTTTATAAAAAACCGGTCCTTTGGAATCCAGTTTAACTATAATTGCCACAACAATAAATACCGGTAACAGCAATAATAAACCGGCTGAAGAAAATATGATGTCAAAGATCCTTTTAAGCATTTCACAGTTTCATTACAGAATCATACGAATCCGTCACAGAATTTATAATTATGATCACATCCTCATTACTAAGCTGAGGATATACCGGCAATGTGATCTCCCGGGAATAGTTATCATAACTTACAGGATAGTTCAGTATGTCATAATTCCGTTCTTTAAAAATCTTCAGCATAGGCAGTGGGACAAAATGAACATTGACGGCAACTTCCCTTTTGTTGATCTCTTCTATTATGAGATCCCTCTGATCTTCCGTGATCCCTTTGATCCGTAAAGGATAGATATGATATGAAGTTTCCTTTATCTCATTTTTTGAAGGCGGTAATTCTGCCCAGTCCTTATCCCTGAATCCTTCATTATATTTTTCAAAAATTTCTTTTCTGCTGACAAGAAGATCCGAAGTGTATTTTTTTATCTGGGCAAGTCCTACAGCGGCACAGATGTCATTGAGATTAATTTTGAATCCGGGATAGACTATGTCATATTTCCAGTTTCCTCCAAGTGATTTTGTAAATGCGTCTTTAGTCTGTCCGTTAAGTGAAAGAAGTCTGAGCCAGCGATACAATTCATCATTATCAAACTTTCCCGGAAGATTAAGACAAATAGCGCCTCCTTCGGCTGTAGTCACATTTTTGACAGCATGAAATGAAAACACCGACACATCGCATAAAGAGCCGCTTGGTTTATTTTTATACATTGCTCCGATAGAATGCGCTGCGTCTGACATTACCAGTATTCTGCCGAGTATCCTCTGAACTTCATTAGTCGAAATGAATATTTTCTTCATATCTTCATCATTGACGATATCATAGATCCCTTCATAATCACACGGATAGCCTGCAATATCAACCGGGACAATTGCCTTTGTTCTTGGCGTTATGTGTTTTTTAATTTCATCCGGATTAATATTAAAATCCGATCCGACATCCACTATCACGGGCTTTGCGCCCAGATGCATTACTGCCAGAGCAGTTGCGCAGTATGTGTAAGCAGGAACGATCACTTCATCACCTTTGCCAATTCCAAACCAGTGAAGTACAAGCATCATGGCTGAGGTTGCGGAATTAACGCAGAGCACATTTTCTATTCCGGTCAGTTTTGCAACTTCCGCTTCAAGAGCTTTTACTTTCGGACCGGTAGTGATCCAGCCTGAATTCAGCGACTCCAATACTTCATTTTTCACATCATCATCAATAAATGGCGGTGAGAAAGGTATCATTTTATAATTTCCTCCGGATTATTTTTTTTAGAATTATTTAACATTATTAAAAGAAACGGCAGACTGAAATAATAAACATACTCTACTGTAAGGCTGTACCTCTCCAGCGAAACTTCAACAAGACTGACCAGCACTGCTTTAAACATAAATGTCATGCACAGCAAAAACGGTATAAACGCATCAGTATCTTTAAATCCGCTTTTGAACAATTTGTATATGCTTATCAAAAATACTGCAAAAAATAAAATTACCCATAAAATATTCCTGAATACAATATTGTAAATTTTTTCAAACACATTATATACGCTTTTATAAATTCCGTCACCTATCATTACGATGCCCTGTTCATTTACTGTTACCGAACTCAATTTTTTCTGCAGGGAAATTTCATCTCTGAATAATGCTGCCACCTTTTCATTGTCTGATCTGTCGGAAGATATCATTCTCCACCTTCCTGATGTCAGCTCTTTTATATATTTTTCATCTACAACGGTTCTTTTGTAAACATTCGCCATTTGTTCATAATAATCCATGGTAATCCTCTGATTATTAAAGAAAAAAATAAAATTACTCATCACAAATTTTCCATAGGAACGCGGACTTTTCTTTATCGCATCAACCGATACCTTTCTCATTATAGGCTGTATTGCCACAAATGTAAGATTGGGATCTAGCCTCATCAGATCTTCCGTAAAATTTACCTGTCTGTAAAAATTCTCATTGAAAGTATGATATAATTCAGATATCCCCCATGAATTCCTTATGTAATTCTTCTGTGTTCTCGGAATTGAATCCAGCGTATTCTTTATTGCTTCATTAACTATTTCAGGATACTCTTCAGAAGGCTCCATAAAAAGGATTGTAACTCCGGAAAGATTTGCTTCGCCGAAAGGGGTTATAGTGAATAATCCGAGTGAGTAATAATTGTATGAACACAAACTTAGTATGATAACTGCCGCCGGAAGTATCAGGGATATGAAATATTTAAATCGGAATTTATTTATAAAAAAATAAACGACCAGAAGCAGCAGTATTCCGAATAAAAACAATGCGGCGGGTCTTATAAGAATTAAAACAGCAATTGATGCAGAGTACAATATCCATATTGATGTTTTATTATTCTTTAAAGCATAAATAAGTAATCCGGAATTTATCAGAAGAAAATTTACAAAAATGCTTTCTGTGAGTATTGCCTTTTCAAGTACAAGAAAATACGAAGACGACAGATATATACAGAGCATTAAAGCAAACAGGAATGTATATCTTTTATAAGTTTTACTGATAATGTATAAAAACAAATAACCTGTCAGAAGCGTGAATAAACTCTGTGCCAGAGCAACTGCGTAAAAAGATTTTGAGATTAGCCAGACCGAAGATAAAAAAAACGGATAAGCAGGTGTCCTGATATCAAACAAAGGCGTGTCTGAATTCAGGAGGTCGATCGCAACGGCGCAGTAAGAAGCACTGTCACTCGATAACACAAGTAAGGGGTAAAATAAAAAATACTGAAGCCGCGTAAAGAGAAATACTAAAGTAAACAAAAGTAAACTATAAGAAAACACTTTCCCCGGATCAGATAAGGTCTGAAGGATTTTATTCATTCACCGGATCTTCTGCTTTCATTGGAACTCAAAATATGTTTCAATTGTACTGACACAAGTCCGATCCCAAACATTAATATAGAAAGGAATATAAACCCTATCCCGAATACTGTAAATACAGGATTCCTTAAGAGTGCTGCAATTAATATACAGATCGTTCCGCCCATTATCAGACCTGAACTAAATACAATGAATATTTTAATTGGATTATAAAACAATATAGCTTCCGTTATAAACTGCAATGTCCTCATGGAATCCCTGAACAATCTTACCTTTGTCTTACCTTCTCTTTTTTTATAATCGATCGGAAGATACTGAACAAACTTACCGTTCATCATATATGCCAGCGTAAGAGATGTCGTAAAGCTGAATGTATCGCAAAGCTTTGAAAAGAACGGAAGCGTTTCCTGTTTTGAAAAAACTCTTAAACCCGAATTTATATCCGGAATTTTTCTACCTGCCGTGAACTCAACCAGTTTTTTCAGGATAAGCCGTAACATTTTTTTCTTTAGTGATTCGTCATAATTTGCTCCCTGTCTTGCACCTACTACCATGTCATAACCTTTTTCGTATTCCCTGTAAAGAATCGGTATCATTTCAAGTGGATAAGTACCATCTGCATCTGTAATAACTATTGTATCATACCTGGCAGCCTTTATGCCGTCCTTTAAGGATCTGCCGTATCCGATATTATGAGGATGACTTAAAGTAATAGCGCCTGCTTTTATGCTCATCTCTGCTGTTCTGTCAGTCGAGCCGTCATCAACAACTATGATCTCAGCATCTTCCATATTGTTAATTTTCAATACTTTCATGATATCAAATACTGTTACCGCAATTACAGATCCTTCATTATAAGCCGGAATAATAATAGAAAACATTTTTTATAAATTTAATTTTTTTTATAAACACTGATTAAAGAAATTCCTATGGGTGTCTTTAAAGGAAGAAATTTTCGTGAGAAAGGAACTATGTATTTATCAAACATTCCTATCTCGCCTTCCGTGTCATTTATGTTGCCTGACTTTAATATTTTATATACCGCCCAGTATCCGAGCGCTCCTATGAAATTAAAATAATACTGTTCAATGAGCTTTACATCTGCACCGGTATCCAATGACCTCATCATGTTCTTATCGTATCTTTTAAAATGCCCGGCTGCTTCATCAAACGTGGAATACAAAAACTGATGCGAAGGCACAAGATGGAAAAGTACACCGCCGGGTTTCAGAAGCTCAAGCAATTTTTTAAAAAATTTCACATCATCTTTTACGTGCTCCATCACATTCATGCAAACTATAAAATCATATTCGCCTTTGACATCAATAAGATCCATACACTCTATTCTTATTTCCTTACTGAACTTTCTTTTCATAATATGATCTATAGCAGCAGTTGAAATATCTATACAGTACATACTGTCAAATTCACTCTGATCCGTTATGAGTTTTGTAAAAGAACCGACACCGCAACCGACTTCAAGTATATCGCCGTGAATATATTTTTTAAACTGGTCAAATGTCCACTGATTATAATTAGTGGCTTTCTGCATTTGTTCCGCTGATGTAAATAATTCCGACATACCGCTATTCTTCATCAATTGCTTTTACAAAAACCGCGGGATTACCCGCATAAATGCTGTAAGGTTTCACTTCACTGATCACGACACTTCCAGCGCCGACTATAGAACCTTTCCCGATAGTTACACCTTTCATAATAAAACAATTCGCTCCTATCCAGACATCATCTTCGATCTTTACCGGTTTTCTTATGATCTTATCCCATCTTTTCAACCTGTCCCTGTATGGAACATTATGAGAATTTGTATCCATTATTACCGTATTGGCACCTATCATTATCCTGTTTCCCAAAGTGATCTCCTCTTCTGAAATAATGGATGTTCCGTTCAGATAAACTTCATCACCGGTTGTAATCTTTCCGGATTTTGATGTCCTCAGAAAGACTCCGCCTGCAAGATTTCCGGAATTGTATCCGCATTTTGCCGAGATAAGACGCATATTACTTCCGAGCTTTATAGATCCTTTATTCTCAATTCTCGGAATTCCGAATACAGTTACATTCTTACCGTAACTTACTCCGTTTAAATTCAATATGATCTTTAGGAATGGTGAAGTTATATAAGTTATGACTTTTGAAAAATGTAAAAGTGCGTCTTTCAATAATTCATAGTAATTATCATTACCCGTATCAAACTTAAGCTTCTCGTTATATTTGAATAAAAAACTCATTGATTATATTTTAGTACCGCTTCCGCTCCAGCTTACGCCTTTATATGCATTTATATTTACATCCCTGAATTCATTCCCGTCAAACCATTTACCTATCCTGTCCCTGCTTATAAAATCCACCTGAGGAGCGTTTAGTTTATCAAACACATTTATGTTATTTCTGTAAAATGACATCTTCCTGAAATTCTCAAAGTATTCATAAAACGGTAAAAATTTCAAAGGTAAAAGATAAAGTGTATAAACAGGAATGTAAAGCATGGCGGTCAGGAATTTTGAAATTCCAAGAAGGGTCTTTCTGCTAATGTTTTTCAGAAATGCTTTCCTCAATGGCTCTACTCCGTATTTTACAAGTCCGTTGCCTTCTTCGGAATAAACCCATATGATTAACTTTCCGCCGGACCTGACATGCCTTTTAAGATTGTCAACTGTCTTATCAGGATCATCTGTATGATGGATCACTCCGATCGAAAATACTATGTCAAACTTTTTTCCGAGATCCATTTTTGCAATATCGGCTTCTATAAAATCTATATTATCAAATTTCTTATTTTTTTCTTTTGCAATTTCAGTTGTATTCAGATCAACTGCAGTAATGCTTTTTGCATATGGAGCTGTAAAATATGTATGCTGACCTCCTCCGCAACCGCATTCCAGGACTTCCTTTCCTCTGAAATCTTCAAGTGTATTCGGCAGTATCCAGTCCTTGAATAAGAATAGCTCGTTGTCCTGAAGCATTGTCCATTGCTGACTCCACTCTGACTGCTTTACCTGTTCAGTTTCCGATTTTTCTGTCATATACATATTTATTGAATGTTTTGAATTCATCATTTCCATTTGTTCCTATCCATGAACCGACCGGCGCATTGAATCCGCTTTTCTTTTTTGACAATACAAATTCGGGAAGAATTCTGCTCAGTGATTTTTTCAAAATAAACTTAGTTTTTAATCCTTTCATCTTCAGCCCTGATGGAATTGATGATGCATAACTGACAAGATGCGGATCAAGATACGGACTTCTGGATTCGATGCTGCTGTGCATTGTCGCTCTGTCAACTTTCACCAGTATATCGTCCGGCAGCCATGTCATTCCGTCAACATATAGATTGCTGTCAAGAGTATCCATTCCTTCTGTCTTGTCATAATATTTTTGAAAAATATTAAATGGATCGGTGTCAGATATCAGTTCTTTGTGACGGCTACCCATAATCTCCGCTCTTTCTTCAGGTGAAAAAAACTGCCTCCATAAATAATGCGCTTTTTCTTTTGAATAAAGAGTACCGTTAAGAAACTGTTTTTGCTTATACTGACGGCTTAGTTTCTTTTTACTGCCGCCCTGATTATTTATTCCCAGCATAAATTTTTTTATCGCTTTCGGAATTGGTCTGGCATATCCGTAATATTTATCCGCTTTGTATGTAATATATCCCGCAAAGATCTCGTCAGCTCCGTCACCGCTTAAAACAACTTTGACATATTCTGATGCCAGTCTGGAAACTTCGATCATCGGAATAAGCGAATTGTCAGCGAATGGTTCATCATATGCTCTGATTGCTTCATTTATAAAGTCCAGTCCGTTCTCAACTTTGCATATCAATCCGTGATGCCTGGTACCGAAATATTCTGCCACTCTGTCAGCATCCGGAAGCTCATTATAACTTTTCTGATCAAATCCCACACTGAATGTATGAAGCTCTCCCTGATGATGCTTTTTCATTAAAGCCACTATAGAACTCGAGTCAACTCCCCCGCTGAGAAATGCTCCTACCGGAACATCACTTATCATTCTTCTTTTAACTGATTCATCAAGCAGGTGAAGTATCTTATTCTCAGTTTCAGTTTCACTGTCCTTATTCTTTGTTCTGAAAGTCTCCGAATAATCCCAGTATTGTTTCTTTTCTGTTTTGCTTCCTTTTTCCGAGATCTTAAGATAAGTTGCCTGCTCAAGTTTGAATATATCTTCATATATTGTCATTGGTGATAATATATATCCCAGCGCAAGATAACAGTTCAATGCTTCATAAGAAATTTTTCTTTTAACGGATCTGTCTTCAAGCAGAGAAGTTAATTCGGATGAAAAAATAATGTTCCTTTCTTTTCCAAAAGTATAGTAAAGCGGTTTCTTTCCGAATCTGTCTCTTGCCAGTATGAGCTCTTTATTCTTTGTATCCCATATTGCAATCGAGAACATTCCGTTAAATCTCGTGAAACATTCTGCACCGTAGATCTCAAATGCATATAATATCACTTCAGTATCAGAATGACTTCTGAATTTAATATTATGCTTAAGCAATTCATTTTTTATTTCAGGAAAATTATAAACCTCTCCGTTATAAACGCAGATATACCTTCCGTCCGCCGTTGACATCGGCTGATTACCATTCTCAGAAAGATCTATTATTGAAAGTCTTCTGTGCCCGAGTGTGATACCGTCAAGTTTCAAAAGTCCTTCATTATCAGGTCCTCTGTGATAGATCTTTTTATTCATTGATCTGACAGTTTCAAGTATCTCCGGATCAGAATTATTCCAGTCGGTCTTTCCGCTTATTCCGCACATTAATTAATTATATTTATAATATTCCATGAACCATTTTACAAATCTCGAAAGCCCGTCTTCAATTTTAATTTCAGGTTTGAATCCGGTGTAAGCTGCAAGATCAGAAGAATCGGCAACTGTTATTTTTACATCGCCGGGCTGCATTTCTTTAAAGACTTTCTTTGCTTCTTTTCCTAAATTCTTTTCAAGTGTCTCTATGAAATAAAGCAGATTAACCGGATGCTCACCTCCGATATTAAAGATCCTGTACTCGTTGATGATCTCTTTATTAACAAGCCTGTAAACGGATTCAGTGACATCATCCACATAAGTAAAATCTCTCATCATATCTCCGTTGTTAAATATCTCAATCGGAATGTCTTTCATGATCTTTTCAGAAAAACTGAAATATGCCATGTCAGGTCTGCCGTATGGTCCATAGACGGTAAAGAATCTCAGGCCTGTTACGGGTATATTATAAAGATGATGATAAGTATATGCCATGAGCTCATTGGTCTTCTTCGTGGCAGCGTATAGCGAGACGGGATTATCTACATTATCATCAACAGAAAACGGTATTTTATCCGTGTTTCCATATACAGAACTTGATGATGCATAGATCAGTTCTTTCACGGGATATTCCCTGCAGCATTCAAGTAAATTAAAAAAACCATTAATATTATTTCTTACGCTTTCATCAGGATGTGAAATGGAGTATCTGACACCCGGCTGCGCCGCAAGATTTATTACAATATCAGGTCTCTCCTTTTTAAAATATTCCATAAGGTGAGCTTTGTCAGCCAGATCAATTTTTTCAAAGCTGAAATTTTCATATTTCTCAAGTATCGAAAGACGATCCTCCTTAAGCCTTATATCGTAGTATGAATTCAAATTATCAATTCCCAATACTTCCATCCCTTCCTCACATAGCCTCTTTGAAATGTGATAACCGATAAATCCGGCAGCCCCTGTTATTAATATTTTCAATTCTAAATTCTTATTAATTATAAAATTCTTTTAGTCATTTCAAAATAGCCGGGATGTTCTTTACTGATCTCCCAGCCGTTTCGCTGATATGACTTTAACGCTTTTTCATTTTCTCTTCTGACTGCGAGTCCCATTTTTTTTATGTCCATGCTCTTAGTCTTATTTTCAAACTCCTGAAGGAGCACAGATCCTATACCTTTTCCGTGATAATCAGAAGAGACACCGATGACAACAAGTCCCATTTCTTTTTCAGGAAGTTCCTTTTTCTTCTTTTTCTTCAGCGCTTCACTTTGTTTCTTTTTGCCCGAAAATTTTCTTTTGATGTTTTTATATATCAGTTTATACTTGTTAAGAAATTCTTTATGAACAAGCAGCCAGGGGCGAAGCATAATTGCTTTTACTGCACTGTTAAAACTGTATTGCATCATTCCGCTTGCCGAACCGGTTGGCTGAGTTCCGTCCAGTATCATTCCCCCGCAATAACCAATACACCTTCCGTCGACCTCCGCATGAAAAAGGATCTTGCTGCTATCAGACAGATACCATGCGATCATTTCCTCAAGATATTTTTTTCCCATTCTGGAACTAAGTGAATCAGGAAAAGCTGACCTATGGCATTCTGCCAGTTTCGGAAGATCGATCTTTTTCGAATATATTATTTCCGGCATTGGCACTGTATTCAGTTAGAATAATTTTTTAATGTCTCTGAAAAATTCTTTATGATCTTATTCCTGTCAAATTTTTCCGCGGCAGTCCTCATTCCGTTTGCAGACATTTTATCTCTGAGATCTTTTGATCCTTTCAGTCTGATTATATTTTCCCGGAGTGCAGTAAAATCTTTTGGCTTCGAAACCAGTCCAACATTATTTTCACTGATTATTTTAGCGCCTTCACCAGTTCCTGAAAACAGAACCGGAAGTCCGGCTGCCATTGCCTCATAGATCTTGGATGGAACTGCTCCGTAAATGTTCTTTATCAAAGGTATCAAAGCGCAGTCATGCTGCATTAAAAGCCCGGGAATCTCATCCCTGTTAACACTATTATGAAGAAATACATTTTTATCCGGATTTTTTTTAAGGTAATCTTCCAGCATTTTTTTTTCTCCGCCTTCTCCGTAAATATGAAGTTCAGCGCCCACACCAGCAAAATCAATATTCATAGCTATATCAGGTACTCCCTGAGCCAGCCCGATCAACCCTGCATAAATAATTTTTAAATTTCCTGATCCATCATTTTTCTTTTTGTTAACGGATTCAAATCTTTTAATGTCAACTCCGTTTCTGAATAAGTATGTCTTTTTGCCGCCTGATTTTTTTATATGATCCGTGATCTCTTCCGATTGACCAGAACAGATAAATGAATTTTTGTAAATATATCTTTCCAGTTTCTCAAGAGTATTATATAATTTCCCGTCTCCTATCGAACCTAGTTCTTTAGCTGTCAGAGGCCATATATCAGAAACATTCATGATAAGTTTAGCGCCGCACAATCTAGAAAGTATCACTGCCGTTACTCCAAGTATAAGAGGCGGACTTTCTGCAAGTATATAATCTGGTTTGAATTTTTTAAGATAACTCCTTCCAAATAAAGTAGTGAACGAAATTGTCAGCATCGAAATTATCCTTGGAATACTTTTCGGTTTATTGGACGCATAAAGCCAGTATCTTAAAATCTGCAAGCCATCAAGTTCTTCTTTAATCATGAATTTTCCTTCATACTCTTTGAATATCTTTCCTTTGGGATAATTCGGCATTGCCGTGATCACTGATACATCCCATCCGTCTTTTATAAACAACCGTGCTAACTCCAGCAGCCTGTTCTGAGGCGCTCCTGTTTCGGGATAAAAATACTGAGTTAAGATTGCTAATTTCAACTCTTCTCTGAACCCTCTTTCTCAGACATATCCAGCTCCGAATAAAAATGTTTCATCTTTCCGGCTTTGGTCCTTTTGATCTTTTCGACTCTGTTGATCTCAAAACTCAATCCGCTTTCCAGATATGTATCAAGATTTTTCTGAATCATCTTTTTAGCATTGTCGGAGATCTCCTCATCCGAGACCACATCAAATATAAATTTGTCCGGGGATACCTGTCTTATTATAAATTCTTTTAACGAATCAATTTTTTCCATCGTACTTCTTGTAATAAAATAGAATGATACACCCGAAGATTTTTTACCGCTTGGCAGGATCACGATATCATTAACTCCGCCTAAAATTCTTTTCAATTCGATCTTTCCCTGACCGGGAGCAATTATTGCCTTATCACCAATTTCATATCGTATAAAAGGCATTGCCTTGTTATGCAGGGCTGTCAGCAGGATCCTCCCTTCACCGCCATTTGTTACAGGATTACCAATGTCATCAATCACTTCAATAAAAATATTTTCTTCCGAAAGCAACCATTTTCCCGCTTCAGTTTCAAATGCGATCAGATCAACTTCAGAAGTACCGTATTCATTAACCGCCTTTACGCCAAATCCTTTTTCTATGACTGCCTTATCCTCTTCAGTACAATTCTCTGAAGTGCATATGCAAATTTTTAAACCCGGGCAAACATCTTTGAGAATTACATTTATCCTGATAAGATATCTTGCAAACAGAACTATTGAATTTGTATAACCATATACATAATCAAATTTTTCCGAACGGAATTTTTTCAGAAACTCTGCAAGCATCCCGTCAGAGAGATCAAATACAGGAAATCTTACTCTGTTTGATAAAAAGTCTTTTGCCTTTTCTATATAATAATCCTTCCTCTCCAGAGGTATTCCGTAAAACCTTGCCTGCCTCGAATCCAGTGTCAGACCAAAGTTTCTGTATCTGTCCTTTATCAAAGCCCATGTCATCGCATGCGCAAATTTATCTTTATAATAATTGAACGGATGTCCGGAAGATCCCGAAGTGTATCCTGAATATATATTCTTTTTATCAAATGTCTTTGAGATAAGATCATAACCTGAATTCTGATAATCTGTTTTTACCAGCAAAGGAATTTCTTCCCATCTGTCCGGTATCTTATCACCATCAAATCTGCTTCTGTAAAATTCATTGTTCTCAAAATGGTATTTAACTATCTGCCATTTTTTATTTTCATGCCAGGTATTGAATTCTGATTCCGGAAGTTTTTTAATACTGCTCAACTCTTTCTCCGCTTCCTGAAGCGGAAAGCCTTTGAGCCTTAGACTTAATTCAAGAAATGACAAGATTAATAACTAATTTTTTGTAACTGAATTTATAAGTTCAAACCATTTATGTTTAACTACTTCCCAGTCAAACTCCTCAACTTTCTTTCTTGCATTTAATGCAAGATCCAAAGCTGTCTGATCATCCGATATAATTTTTTCAATTGATTCTACAAACTCTTCCTTGCTTCCGGGATTTACCAGGATACCATCTTTGTTGTTTTCAATTAAATATGGAAGACCTCCGACATTTGTGGAAACTACCGGAAGTCCTAATGCCATTGCCTCGATCACGCTCACAGGATGATTATCAAAATTTGTAGTATTTATAAATATGTCATAATATTCCGATAGCTTCAGCCACTCTTCTTTTGATAATTTACCTGTGATCTTAAGAGAATCCCCGAGGCCTAATTCCTTAGCTCTGGCTTTTACGGTCTGAAGACTACCGTCTTTGTCAGGTCCTACCATACACAACTCCGCATCTTCATATTTACCCGTTAATGTCTTCAATATTTCCAAAGCCAGAACAGGATTGTATATCTCATGAAATGATCTTACCCATAAAAGTTTTGGTCTTAATGAATCTCTTTTTTTAAATTTGTATTTTTCTATTGGAATAAAATTCGGTATGTAATCAACTTCAAAACCTTTTTCCTCGAAATGTTTCTTTAAATAAACAGAAGGAGAAATATTTCTTGCTGAATTGGTAAATATATATTTGCACAGCCCGGGAGAAGATTCTAACCTGTCCGGATATCCGCCACCCCGCAGAATCGGAGCATAGGGTATCTTAAATCTTATACAAAGCTTTGCAAGAATATAAGTATACCAGAAAGCTTTTACGCTGTATGAATCAATTAAAACAAACTCGATCTGTTTTCTGTTTGAGATCAGGGAAGTTACCATATCAGAAAGCCGCAGTATTTTATTTTCTTTTTCCGAGACGGATATCAGTTCATAATGCTCCGATAGCCTGGGTGTAAGTGTTTCTATAAAGGTTGGTGTGTAACCGAATTTGGAAAGTTTATTTCCGGCATAATAGATCATGCCCTTGGTCTTCGGACAATATTAAGAAATGCCATTCCATAGACGAATCCGGGCGCAGCTGTCCTCATGGCAGCATGACCAAGCGTCATGAAGACAAATCCGAGACACATTATCAGTAGTATTTTATTATCTATGCTTTTTTGTTCAAAAAAATATTTTATAGGAAATAAAACCATGATAGCCATTGCAAGAATACCAAACAATCCATGCTCTGCCAGCATCCGTGAATATTCAATATGAGCAGCCGCTTCTATTCCCTGCGTCTCGTTCCGGACCTGCGCAGACATACCCGGTCCTACACCCGTAAGGACGTTATCCTTGAAAATCTCAATATCAGCATCAAAAATCTCCAGCCTTCCGCTGAATAAATTACTCTTATCTTTATTGTACATCGATTCACCTTTAAATCTCATTTCAAGCAAACCTTCACTGGCGTCATTTACATAATTAAATCCTATAAGAGAAATACCTCCGATTATAAGAAAAGCATATACCACCTTTCCGATTCTGACTTTAAAATTGCTGTCAGTTAAGGTCATTATTACTATGCATAAAACAATTGCTACTATCGGAGAAAGCATACCGCCTCTCGAAAAAGTTGCTAATCCTCTTATCAGAAATCCCAGTAGTAAAATTATATTTACAAACTTTAAACGGAACAATTTTATTCCGAGAAAATATGAAATTGCAATTATCAGTATTCCAAGTCCGAAAATCGTTGATACCTGATTTGGACCAAATCCTCCGCTGGTCTGGAAATTGGATTCTGTCGTAAATGTCGCCTCTTCAAGACTTCCTGATTTGAAATATACGAAAATTGACATAGCAGCAATTGGGTATAACATCGCCAGCAGTAATCTTCTTAACTGGGGCAGATTGATCCTTCTTCTGTAAAAATAAATTGCCGATATTGCAAGTGACAGCGGTCCGGATAAATTAAATGAAACATATTGTCTGGAAAGATCAAAAGTCGGAAAATCTATACTTGGTATGGATGGCAATAAACAAAGTATGAACAGCAGAAATACATACGGAAGAGTTTTTTTTCTCTGCTCCACTAAGAATCCTACCGAAAGTAAAAATACTACCGCATATTTACCGTACTCATATCCGAATCCTCCTGAGTTTAACCTGAATAATACTTCAATCCCAACTACATACGCCGCATATATATGAGCGGCTCCGTCCCTGTTCTTGCTCGCCATGATCTTATAAACTCCGTACATCACGATCAGCACCGAATATAGCGTGCTGAGCTTGGAATTCAATAACATAACCAATGCAACTGCTATGTTAATGGCTAAATATATCTCGGCTTTGTATGGATTATTTTTCAAGTATTACCTGTTTCGATGTAATTTATTATCCGGAATTTTTCTAAGCATAAAAATAATTAATTTTTACCGAACTTAAACAGCAAAAATATTTTATTTATTGAGTTTCTTAACAAATCCGTCCATATCGCATTAGTAAAATATAGAATGGATTCAACTCTCCTCTGTCTCCACTTCCCGGACAGTCTTAAAAAGAAAATTAAATTTACCGCAAAGACATTAAAATTCAAAGAATCTAATTTCAAACACTTTTTTTTGTCTCTTTGTCGTTAATAAAGATTTAACGTACAGTCCCGGAAATAAAGAAAAATCACCGGCTAGTTTTATTTGACAACCTGAGTTTTTTGAATATGAATTGGATCTATATCTGATATTAGTTTTAAAAAAATTTTTCGGACTGTACTGATTTTTAAATTATATCCCGTTCTCTGAAAGCATTGATTATTTATTTACTTTTCCCTTATCCAGTATCTTTGTCTTAAGATCATTCATATATTTTCTGAATGTAAACAACTCCGCAACTTTCAGACATTCCAGTGACATATTTTTTAATTTTGCCCTGAATTTTAATGCTGAAGTGATTTTATCAGCAAGTTCATCGGAAGTTATGTCTTTTAACAGAAAACCGTTCGAATCATTAAAGTATTGTCCAATGGACGAAACATCTGACACAATCGGAACACATCCGTAAGCAGCTGCCTCCGCAATTACTTTTGGAAAACCTTCGGACTCACTGGGCAGAAGTATCAGATCAACTTCTTCATAAAACTTTTCCATATCTTCCCGGCTTAAAGAACCTTCAAATCTGAATTTTAGATCTGTTAAAGAAGCTGCTTTTTCATAATTTTTTCTTTCATTACTGTCTCCCGCAAAGATCATTTCCTTAATTCCGGATTTATCTTTTATTTTATTTAATGCATCTAGTATAATATCCACACCTTTATTTTTTGTAAGTGAGCCGGCAAATCCAAGTGTGAGTTTATCTTCGAATTTTTTTTTAACCGCTATATCTTTTGCCCTGATAAGTTCTTCATCATCCAGACATGGATTCTGAAAATTCAGCAGATGCTCTTTCTGCCCTTCCCAGTGTCCGTTTATTGTTACATATGATCTCTGAAAATTATTCTCCAGCCACCACTTCTGAATCCTGTATGATAAAGGAGGATCCTTCATCTGCCAGTTACCCGCATACTTTACCCATCTGTCCGGTTTACTTTTAAGACTAAGATATGGAAGCACATAAAGCCCCATTGCTGTAGGAGCTCTGAACTGCACCCAGTCTGCTTTCTTTATCACTTCACTTATCTTTTGCAAATTGGAGATTGAAGTCGTAAGAATGGAGATCTTATCCGTAAGTTTTTCCCCGCCGTATGGTTTTATAGGAATGAATTTTATTTTTTTATCGGAATAACATAATGAACTCTCGGGCGCATTTTCACTGTGAAGAGGCGCAACATGATAGATCTCTTCAAATAATTCAGGTAAATGATTTATCTCTCTCACCGTAGGTCCCCAAGCTTTATATACCCCGTTATCCGAATAATGCGGAGTGTGTGAAATTATCGCAAGCTTCATAAGGATCCGTACCATAGATTCAGGCTGTAAAACATAAGTATCCTCTGATATACGCCCGCTCTGCTTATTTCATCATCAGCTGAAACTTTTTTCTCAAGTACATCAAATAGAAACTTAACATATTCTTTACTAATGTATTCACTCAAAAAATTTCCGGGAGATGTGATGCTGTCTTTTATTAAATTAAAATCTTCTTTGCTTAATGAACTGTCCAGAGGAATAGTAAATCCCTTTTTAGGCGCTTTACTTGTATCTGCAGGATAAATTCTGCTGTGAATATCTCTTAAAATTTTCTTTGTTGCCTTAAGACTCGATTTCTGATCAAATGGAATCGACAAAGCAAGATCCGTAAGATCTTCATCAAGCAAAGGCACTCTGTATTCTACACTGTTAAGCATTGACATCATATCAGTCTTTCTGAGATAATCGCTGAGCATCTGCTTCCTGAAATAATCAAACACAACTTTGCCTTTGAATTTGTGCGGCATCTGATCTTCAAAGATCTTTTTATAATTATTCAGACCTGAAGTTGCATCAAAAAGAAACGGGCTTTTCCCGTTAATCAACGTTTTTCTCGGAAACCATGAATGCCAGTCATAAAGCAGTTCACTCTGGTCATCCTTCCACAGATCCGCAATTCTTTTTACAGATCGTTTGTGATTTATATTCAGAATTTTTTCCGCAGCTTTAAGAAAAGCACTTCCGCTCCTCTTCAGCAAAGCATTGTTGTTAAATCTTTCAATATAGGTCAGCCATGTCATGGACGGATATCCGTTATACAATTCATCACCGCCGTCACCTCCCAATAGAACTTTTGTGATCTTACCTGTTGCTTTAGTCAGATAGTAAACATTGATAGCCGATGAGTCCGCATATGGCTGATCGAAATTGATTATTATCTTATTTAATGTTTCAAGATTTAACTCCGATTCCACTTCTACGAATTCGTGTTTTCCTTCAAGTGTTTTGGAATAGACCTTGGACAGCTCTTCTTCGTTATATTCTTCATCATCGAATTTTACTGTTAAACCTTTAATATCACTGTCAGACTTGTTTGCATATGCATAGATCAAGGAAGAATCTATTCCACCGCTTAAGGCAACCGCAACTTCCACATCCGATGTTAAATTTCTCTTAACTGCAGTTTGAAGGTGAGTCTCTGTATCAGATGTATTCCGGTTTACATCATTGCTATTTTCATATTCAAAATCATATTTCTTAAAACCGGTCTTTGAAGTTTTACCGTTCTGAATTTCATATACACTTCCGGGAGCCAAAGCAATTATTTCTTTATATACCGTATCAGGCTCGGGACAATATCCGAGATTGAGAAATGTTTTTATAACGTCTTCGTTTATTGTGACTTTATCCTTTACACCCGGAAGAAGCGCTTTTATCTCACTCCCGAATATATGAAAACCACTCTTATTAAAATAATACAGGGGCTTTACCCCTGCGGGATCCCTTGCCAGTATTACCTTTTGTGTCAGCCTGTTATCATAAATTGCAAACGCATATATACCTCTAAGCTTTTTGAAAAAGTCCGTACCTTCTTTAAGATATCCTTCCATTACAACTTCAGAATCAGAATTTGAATTGAATCTTGTTCCCTTTAATTCATTTTTCAATTCCATGTAGTTATATACTTCGCCGTTATAAATAATATAAGCCTCCGCATTCACTGACTTCATTGGCTGATTACCGCTTTCCGAAAGATCGATAATGCTTAACCTGTTGTGTCCGAGATAAACATTGTCAAAAAATTGTTCTTTACTGCTGTCCGGTCCTCTGTGCGCAATGGCTTTCAAACCCTTTGAAAGCAAAGGCTGAATCACTTCGAGTCTTTTATCAAAATCAACTGCTCCTAAAAATCCGCACATTATCCGATTATTTAATTATTTTAAAATTATTCAATTCTGCTGATCGCTTCCGTATACCGTTTTACAATCTTTGACCAGTGATGCTCCAATGCCCATTCCCTCGCGTTCTTACTGAACGTATTGTAATTTTCCGAAATTGTTTTTACGGCTTTCAGTATTTCATCGGGATCTTTCGGATCAACAAGTATTCCGCTCACACCGTTATTGATAGAATCTTCAAGTCCGCTGTTCTTTGAGCCGATGGCAGGCAATCCGAAATAATTTGCTTCTATTACTGCTATTCCGAATCCCTCAAAATCCCCGCTTGTCTGTGTTTCACTCAGCAGAATAAAAATATCACTTTTGCTCAGAGTATCTGTTTTTACATTATCTGATACCTGCCCGAGAATGTTTACAATATTTTTATATGATCCGTCTTCAAAATAATTTTTAACTAAAGAAAGATCAGCATGCCTTCCGATTATATTATATTTAAGATCCGGAAATTCATTCAATAATTTTGGCAATGCTTTGTAAACATTGTGATGTCCTTTCCTCGGCCATACCGTTCCCACTGTTACCAGATCAAGTTTTGCATTCGATGATATTTTCTCATGCATTGATACCCCTTCCGGATCTTCAAGATCAAATCCATTGGGTATCACTGTAACTTTCTCCGGAGAAATATCCGCTGTAATAAATGTCTTGGAAAAATTTGATACGGAAACGACAAGATCAGATTTCTTCAGGGCATTATTGATCAGACCTTTCTGAAAAATATCATTCGTATTTATATCTCCGCCGTGAACAATAGAAATGTACTTAGCATTATATCTAACTTTTGAAAGCATTGCGCTGCAAAACAATGCAAACCTTCCTGAAAAAATAATGTGAGTGAAGCTTTCTTCGATTAAATTTTTCTTTATAAGTTTAATTCTTTCAATATATGTTTTAACTCTGCTATCATATCTTTCAAATCTGATGACATCAAAATTCTGCTTACTGTCAAAAACATCTGCTTCCTTTTTATCAGTATAGTCGGAAACAGTCAGTACTTTGATTTCTTTTCCGTTTATTTCAAGATATTTCGCAAGATTATAAGCATGATTTCCTATACCGCCAGGTCCGGGAGGAAACTCGGATGTGATCATAAGAAATTTCTCAGAGCCACTCAATTTTGTCTCCTTCCTTTAACATTTTGGATGACCTGCTCCAAGAAATTCCCAGCTGTATCAAAAGTACCGGGAATATAAAAACTGCAGCCAGAGCGCTGAGAGGATAAAGATATTTTTTGCTTTTCCATTTATACGGAATCAAAGACGGATACATTCCAAGTATCAAAGCATTTACAACATAGCTTCCCGGAAAATATTTTCTGTAATAATATAAAACGCTAGGTATGGGTCTTGGAGCAAAAAAATTCTTCGGTCTGAATGCATCCCATGAACCTAACTCCCTTAATCCGCCCGTTCCGATCTTTAAATGAATTCGTTTTGCCAATGGATTTGAAATGCTTCTGAATCCTGCAAGAAAAGCCCGCATGCCAAATTCACCGTCGCCCATCCTCTGCTTGTCAAACTGCCTGTCAAACATCCCTGTCTTTAGAAACACTTCCCTTTTGACAAGCGCATTTCCTGAATCAAACTGATCCGCCCATCTGAAAAAACTGTAATTTTCCGGTACACTGTCACCTGTGGTCGAAAGCGAAACTCCCGCTGAAATATCAGCATTGAAATAATCCAGACTTTTTAAATGCTGAAAAACCCAGTCCTTATCTACTCTCGAATCATCATCAAAAAAAAGAAGATAATCTCCTTTGCAGTTTCTTACAGCCTCATTCCTTGAAAGCCATTGTCCCTTACCTTTCTGAAAAATCACTTTCAGACTTATGCTGAAATTTTCATAGAATTTTTTATCCGGATCATCTGTCTGATCAATAATAATTATCTCAATGTTTTTGTAATCCTGACCTTCAAGATCTTCGATTACGTCTTTGAGATATTTATACCTGTTGAGTGTCGGTATTATTATGCTGACCAAAGGCGATGACTCTACAAGCTTCGATCTGTATCCATCATATTCACTGTATTCACAATGCGGATTTATAAGAAAAGTTTTCCTTATTCCCTTTGTTGAATTTAATGCCTTCAGTTCTTTAACAGGATTTGAAAAACGAAGTATGTTTTTCAGAAAAAAATAATATACTCTGTGAGATTTGAAATATTTTCTTACAAAGATATAGTTGTCCTTCAGTGATGGCTTTTCATTAAACATCAGTTCAGGAAATTTTACTTTACCGGTGTAAAGAAGCTCACCTTTGTTCCATAACTGGTAACCTATATCAAGCAGTTTCGCCGTTTCGTTTGAATATCGTTCATCTCTTTCATAAAGCCTGGAACCGTCTTCCGAGATCTTTACATACTCCGGATTATAATAATACGTAGAGAAGCGCTCTGCATTTTCCGGATAAAGATTAAAATACCAGATAGGATTTATGTCTTTGAGAAATGTAAAACTGTTGAATACTTTCAATGTAAATTCTTGATATATCTGATTGGATAAATTAACTACAAATTCAGATCTGTGTCATAAAGAGTAAAATAAAATCTTCCGGGATCTTTGAAAGGATCATCTTTAGCATAATAGATTACCTTTTCATCATTCCTTGATTTTATGAAACCCGCTCCTGAAAGCCATTTCATCTCTTCAGTGGAGTTGGCAATTGCCTGAATCATTTGCGTCTCGTCATTTTCACATTCTCTGAATAAATATGCAAACATACCCAGAAAATCTGATTCGTCAGCGCAATGCCATTCATATAAATTAAAGTTGACTCCGAAATGTGAATACAACACATAACTTCCTTTTGGAGACATTATAGTTTTAAGTTTTGGAAAATAATTTAAAAATCCTGTTGCTCTCCATTCAAGAAATTCTTTATCATGTTTTATCTGGGGGTTACTGTCATTCTTTTGCCTCTGCGAGATAAGCAGTTCTACATCATTCAGTTCGCAGATATAAAATTCTGATTTTAATTTTTGAATATTATTTTTCTTTAACTTAAAATATGGTTTAATGATTTTTGCAATTACCGGATTTACCGGTGATAATTTTTTTGGAACTGCCCAGCTTACTAATTTTCCGGGATCAACAGGAAAGACCATTAATCTCCCGCATTTAAAAGGCTTAAATCCCGCCTTTGTCATCAGCACATTTGCCTTTGGACTGGGATTGTTACCGAGAGTGATCATATCCCTTTCCATTGCCGCTTTGAAAAGTTTATTGCCTACACCTGATTTTCTGTGATCATGATCTACGATCAGATCGCATGCCCACTGCGCATTGTAATCATTTCCTTCTGAAGTTAAAGTAACAGGTATAAGGCCTAGCTGTCCCAAAATTACATTATCCGATAATGCAAGAAGGAGCCCGTTTACAGTCCCTTTTTCAGGTCCTCTGAATTTCCATCTGTTGTAGATCTCTGATCTGCGTCTCTTCTTGCCGGGCCAGAGTTTAACGGAAAACTCTTCATGCATTTTCACAAACTCGTCGGAATATGGAAGTATCTCAATATTAATTTTCAGTAATTCCTTATTTAAAATATTTTCTAATGTAATCAGTTACCGTATATGCTTCAAGCGATCCGCTCTCTGTCTTTTCTCTGACAATTTCCATGAATTTATTAAAATGAATTTCACTTTCCGATTTATTCCTGCTCAGTGCCGCTGGATGTCCGACTATTACCAGAGTCTCATTTTTTTCAACTGCTTTTTCAAGATACTTTTGCGCAAAATCATCAAACCCTGTATAATGCTGAGGGACGCAAACAATCCCGTCATGCATTTCCCATCTGTAAAAAAACATATCCTCGCTTCCCCTCCCGGCTAATTTCTTCCAGACAGGTTTATAGTTCTTCAAAACCCTGCACCATTTGTAATCAAGAGCATTCAGCTGTTTTAATATATACCCCATATCAGAACCCTTGTGCAGAGGATAAAAACCCCTGTCCCCAAAACTTAATGCAAACTTTTTATACCAGCTCATTGGCCTGCTGTGAGGAGGTACAAATCCCGTAACAGAATTTTTTATTCCGAGACACTCTTCCAGCGCATACTTACTTCTCTCCAGTGAACTGGTGATCTGCTTTTCCGACAGGTAAGGAAACCACTCATGCTTCCATGAGTGTGATGCTATCTCATGTCCTTCACTATGGATTTTTCTGATCTGCTCAGGATTATTAAAAGGCATAACGCCTTTCTCAGCAGCAAAGCCAACACAGGCAAAGGTCATTTTTATATTTATCTCTTTTGCCCTTATCAAGATCTTTTCCACATTCTCAATCTCCTGATATATAGGATCATACTTGAAATTATATGGGAATGTAGAATTGATCTGGCCTAATGCGGTATCGTAATCCCAGACTATCAGTAATTTTGCCGGCATTTATTATTTTGGTTTAATCAGATTATATTCATCTTTATCCTCATCTTCCCTCTTGCCGATCAGTGCGACAGCAAATACCGGAAAGAGAATATACGGAAAATTATATCTGGATCTAGTCTCGGATATCGGCATCAATGCCATTGTATAGATCAGGTAAGCCCATAAAATGTAAACGGAAAGCGATGAGAGTTTTTTATTTCTGTATAAAAATACAAAGGGAAAAAATAATATTATCCAGAAGAATAAATTTTCTATTGACTGAAAAAATCCTTCCGTATATGCGTCCAGAGGATAATTAGTGTACTGGAAAAAATAACTTATCGTCCAGTCCTGTCTTCCGGAATATTTTATCATTTTGAAAGGCATACCCTTTATTATTACATCCGGATTACTTTTGATAAAATCAAATGTTTCCTTCTGAAGAGCTTTATCAAATTCCATTTCAGACAGTTTATCATATTTGGCAATAACAGAATCAGGAACTCCATTATAATCACCAACTCTTTTCGGATCCTTCGTAACGTTACTGCTGTACATCCCCAGACCGGTAGTCGGCATTAATCTTACTTCGCCGAACAATAAATAATTCCTGTATATCCACGGAGAATAAAATATCAGAAAGCTTATGTAAATTACAGCAAGCTTTTTTAATGCATGAAAAAGATTCTCGTCTTTGTGCTTCTCTATAAGAAACGGGACCAGTATCAGTATCATCAGAAAATTAAATCTGACATACATCTCGGCTGTTAATAATATTCCGATCAGAACAAGCTGATACAACTTACCGGTATAGTTTTTTAATACAATGAAAAGTAAAATTATAAAAAAGAAAAATGATAACTGGGTATTTGAGTTTGATGCCATGAAAAGCATATTCGGAGAAATGGCTATATAGGCAAATGCTATCAGTCCGGCTATGTTTCCTGTATCCCGGAAAAGATAATAGCCGCCTATCAAAACGCCAAAGGAAAACAGTATCATTATTACGGAGAAAGTCACAGGATTATTATAAATAAAAAGCCCCGCTGCAAAAACCGCCGGAAGCCCGGGCTGCCTGAAATTCCTTAACTCAATCCCGGAGAAATCATAAAACTCTCCTTCTGTCGCCATTCTCATTCCCAGCTTTTCATGCTTCTCATAATCGCTGTCCTGTACGGGACGGTCAATCATGTCATGGACAGCAAACAATAATCTCAAAACAATTCCGGTAATCATTAGTGTTTTAAATAACTTCTGTTTGCTGATTTCAAATACATCTCTTTTAAAGATCCTCCGCACAACATAGAAAGCAGCTGCAATCAATAGTATCTCGAGTAGATAATCAGGGAATCTGTATTTTACAGCCAGCAATAACCTGTTGAATAATCCAGTAATTATCAGCAAAGCCAGAAGAATGATATTCCCCCATCTCCCCGTTGAATCATATAGCTTTAATAGTTTATTCATTTTCCGGATAATAATTTTTAATGTTGGTAATAACGTAGTCCAGATCTTCATCCGTTAGCTCATAATAAAATGGAAGTCTTAACAAATGTTCAGTATAAAAATCTGAATACTTAAATTCATTGTCACCGTTTTTATCTTTATAGAACTTACTTTTATTGAGTGAGAGATAATGAAACACTGCATCAATACCTTTTGATTTAAGATGTTTGATAAGCCCGGATCTGTCTTCAGGAGTTCTGCAGAGAATGTAAAACATGTGAGCATTATTGGTTGCATATTCCGGAATTTTCTGAAATCTCAGATACCCCTTTTCCGCAAGACCTGATAAATTCTTATAATAATATTCCCATATATGCTTTCTCTTCTTCTGAATGTCCTCTAGATTTTCCAGCTGTGCATAGAGAAAAGCCGCAATTATATCAGATGGCAGAAAAGATGATCCTATATCAACCCATCCGTATTTATCCACTTCACCTCTGAAAAAAGCTGACCTGTTTGTTCCCTTCTCCCTTATAATTTCCGCCCTGCCGGAAAATGTCCCGTCATTAATTACAAGCATACCGCCTTCGCCTGATATTACATTCTTGGTTTCATGAAAAGAGAAAGCTGCAAGATGACCTATGGAACCCAATGGTCTGCCTTTGTAAAAAGAATCAACAGACTGCGCAGCATCTTCGACTACATATAAATTATTCTTTTCCGCGATTTCCATTAACGGATCCATATCGACTGCTATGCCCGCATAATGCACCACAACAATTGCCTTTGTCTTATCGGTGATCAGACTTTCTATTTTTTGAATGTCAATGTTCGGCGTCCCCTCTTCACTGTCGCAAAATACTATCTTTGCTCCTCTCAGTACAAATGCATTAACTGATGAAACAAAAGTGTAAGCTGGCGCAATCACTTCATCCCCGGGTTTTATCTCAAGCAGTATCGCTGCCATTTCAAGAGCGTCTGTACATGAAGTGGTAAGCAATACCTTTTCAAAACCGTAACGCTTTTCAAAAAAACCATGACACTTCTTTGTGAAAATTCCGTCCCCTGAAATTTTCCGTGTCTGAACAGATTCAAGAATATACTCAGTCTCTTTACCGGTCAGATAAGGTTTGTTAAATCCTATTTTTCTCTTTTCCAAATTTTAATAAATATTTTATCGATTGATTTTATTATTCCAGTATTGCCAGTCCGAATCCTGATTTACCATGGCTGTTGCCGTTATACAACATATAAGTATTTTCTTTATGTGTTAAAACAAACGGATAACACACCATCTCTGAATCCCATCCTTCCTCTGAAGCTTTTATTCCGGAGTTTAAATTGTCAGACTCCCAGTTGATCCCGTCATTACTTCCGGAATAACCAATTTTATACTTCGAACCGTCTCCGCTCCTGTATGAATACCACATATGATACTTTCCGTCTTTAATCAATAATGCCGGTCTTGAAAATGCCTGAGCTTTTCCGATCTCATAAGGAATAGCCAATCCCTTCCTGTCCCAGTTAACCCCGTCTTTTGATTCAGCATATTTGATCACATGTATCATCTCTCCGTTTTCAGAACTCCAGTCTATAGTTGTGCCATACCACATTTTGTATATTCCATTCTCAAATATCACATAAGGATATGACAGACTTACAGGATCTTCTTCATCTGTTGTGATAAAAGGTTTAGCAGGATCGAGAAACAATTCCGAATTTTTGTTTCTCAAAATCAACCTGCCTATGTCTCCTCTCCAGTGCATGCCTTCGGGACACTGCCAGCCCATGAATAAGATGTATTCATTTTCACCGGTTTTATAAGAACCGCCGATGCTCACTCCATGCGAATAAAAAGTATCGTCTTCCCCGTATTTAAAAACTGGTTTTTTATGATCATATACAATTTCGTTTTTTATTATGTCAATATCCGCATAGGATACTGAAGATCTGTTATCTGCATTTCTTCCATTGTAAAATATCCTGTAAACATCATCATGCAAAAAAAGCGCAAGAGGATTTGAAGAATGAGTCAGCAAAAAAGGATCATCATTTTCAGGAAGATAGATACGTCCCAGCTTATTCCATTTCATGAATTGTAATTTTAAATTTATCTGATCTGTCAGGATATCTTTATCTCATCGCTCTTTTTTTCAAAGAGAGTTGACCGTGCCGGAAGGTAAACACCTTTCTCGACCGTGTCTTTCATAATAATGGCACCAGCCGCTATAAGAGTCTCCGGAGCAATTGTTATCCCGTCACGGATAGTTGCATTCACTCCTATGAAACAGTTATTCCTGATCTTTACAAAACCGGAAACCACCGCATGAGAAGTTATAAAATTATGGTCATCTATTTCCACATCATGACCTATATGATTCCCGCTCCACAGGACTACATTGTTTCCGATCTTTACATATGGCTGGATAGTATTATCCTCCAGAATAAAACAATTATCACCAGCCGGAAATTGTGAAAGAAACGAACACCTGGAGCTGATGTAATTTGCCATTGCATATCCTTTAGCTTTGCTTTCATTATACATTTTTTCCCGTATCTTATTCATGTCAGTATATCCCACTGCCACAAATGCTTCATACTCACCGGGAGGATATTTTTTTTCTATATCTTCAAATGCTTCCACAGGAAGTCCTTCAAATGTATTACCGGAAATATATTTTTCATTTACGGAGAATGCAACAACTTCTTTATCCGAATCAATATCAAAAAAATATCTGGCAAGTCTGGCATTTGATGTATTACCTATTATTATTAATTTTTTCTTATCCATATTTATTTATCAGTTTTTGTTATCTGTTAATTGTTATTTTCTGCATTAAAATGATTTCATGAATTTTATAGTATCAGGACCCTCATTGAATATAAGATCAAGTATGCTCACGGCATGAGTGAATTCTCCGTGAAGCTGCCTGTACTCAGGATATCCCGAATAATCAAAATAATGCACTTTGATGTTTTCTTTATCGAAAAGCTCTTCGTTCATATATGCCTTTGCCGCGGGTCCGGAATAATAATCGGTAGCTCCTTCCTTTTTGCAAATATCAACAAGCCGCTCCGTCTTCTCCTCCAGTAATTTGAATTCAGAAGACCATTTCATCTCAGTCCTGATACCAAGTATTTCACATATAGCTTTGATAAAGTTATAATTTATTTTACTCAGGTATTCTTCATCTGAGTTAAGATAAAGCTCCTCGAATATTTTCTTATACTCGTTAAAATATTTTGCTTTGGAATAATTATGCACTATTGTGTTCCAGTGCTTCTCTCCCCAGTCCGGTTCGCTGACCTTTGTTTCATTTATCTTCTGAAAATATTTCCCTTTTACTTCAACAGGTATGCTGAGCCATTTTAAACCGTCTTTAGTTTTGATCTGATTCCTGTTTCGCCAGTCCCTTCTTGTATACTGCATGTCATCATACAGAACGAATTCATCCGCCATGTTTATAGAATCAAAATATCCCTTCCATGGAATGTAGTTGGATTGCGTTATTATTATTTTTTTCAAATGTAATTAAAGATTTATTTTTTTCTCAATAATATAAAGTGGTCTGTCTTTGGTCTGCTCAAATATCTTTCCGATATAGATCCCTGCTATGCCAATGCTCATAAGTATCAGTCCTGTAGAGAAAAGTATAGCTACAATTATACTTGGCCATCCCGGCTGATATTTCAGAAGAAAATAACTTACGGCTATAAACAATGAAGCTAAAAATGATAATATGGAAATTACAAGACCGGTATAGATCGAAAGCCTTAAAAGTTTATCCGAATAAGATGTCCAACCCTGTAAAGCAGTCAAAAATAATTTGGATACAGAGTATGTAGAAGTTCCTTCGAATCTTTCTCTGTGCTCTACCGGAACATATGTGGAACTGAATCCCACCCATTTCAGCAGCTGTATATACAATCTGTCCTGATCCTTTAATTTCAGGAATTCATCCTTTACTCTTCTGCTGATCATTGTCATGGATCCGACATCAAGGTCATAATCTTTATTCGAAAACAAACTGAACAATGTATTATAGATCTTGGCTGTTATTTTTTTAAAGAATGAATGTTTCCTTCCGATCCGTTTCGTGAAAACAACATCATAACCTTTATTGAATTCATCAAAAAGTTTCTTAATATGAGCCGGATCATCCTGAAGATCACAATCCATTATTACTATAATATCACCTGAAGCCTGACTCAAACCGGCGGTTATTGCATAATGCTGTCCGAAATTTCTGCTGAGCTTTACGCCTTTAACAAAATCATATTTCTTACAATTTTCCTCAACCTTCTCCCAGGTGCCGTCACCGCTGCCGTCTTCCGGAAGCACTATTTCAAAATCACCGGTGATCCTGCTTAATTCTTCTGATAGTCTTTTTACAAGTTCATCAACGATCTTTTCAGACTTATAAACAGGACTTACTATTGATATTGAAACCGGTCTTTCAGTATTATTCATTTTCAGGGTTTAAAAAAATTAATGAATCTTTCTTTCTGATCTTCCAGATTAAAATCAGTTTCAATTCTCCTCCTTGCATTTAATGCTATCTCTTTTCTCTTCTCTTCAGACAAATTCATGATCATTTCTATTTTATCCGCAAAGGCTGCCGGATTTCTTTTTTCTGAGATCCAGCCGGTCTTCTCATCGATCACATTTTCCTTTAAACCGTCTGCATCACTTACCACACACAGAAGGCCTTTTGCCTGAGCCTCCAGCACTGATCCGCAAAATCCTTCCTGCATGCTGGTCTGAAGATATATATCAGCTTTTTCCATCATTTCATTAATTTCACCGTGAGATTTCTTTCCGTGAAAAATGACATCTTTCTCCAATCCAAGCTGATAAGCGCAAAATATAAGACGCTCCAGTTCAGGTCCTGAACCCGCAATATTATATGTCACTTCTGCTCCTCTATTTTTCAGTTTTCCGACAGCTGAGATTGCAGTTTCATAATCCTTTATCCAGTTAAGTCTCCCGACTGTCAGAAGATTTAGTTTTTTGTTAATCTTTCCCGGCTCACTTTTCAGGCTGAACTGTTTTAAATCAATGGCAGGTGAAATTTTTTCAAACGGTACATCTTCCGGCAATCCTGTTTTTAAGGCTTTATCCCTGAGGTAATCTGAAATAGTATGAACTTTATCTGTTTTCTTCCATGCCCTGACATAGCATCCGGGATTTTTTAACGGATAAACATTTACATCGTATCCTCTTAAGCTCACGCTCATTTCCGCACCGATTGCTTTGGCGGTATTTTCCCTCCTTAATGTCATTGTCATAAATCCAAAATGCAGCCTGTCAACTTTCTCCGACAGAATATGTGAATTGATATAAACAGATTTTAATGAATCAGAAAATGAAATACCATCTCCCCTTTCCAGCTCAAACAGTCTTCTGGAATTTTTGTAATTCAATAAAAAGGTTTTTAATAAAATTACCGGGATAAAGAATAACTGTTTGAATTTACTTTCTTCATAAACAGGATAGGCGCTCTTTATTTTACATTTAATTTCATCACTGTCATCACCGGGTTTATTACTGAAAACTGTTACTTCAAATCCCGCATCTGTCAGATTCCTGATCTTATATTTGAAAAATGTTTCTGAATACTGTGGAGCTTCAGGTAATACAAGACCTATCTTCATCTTCTTAACTGTTCAGGGTTGTACTGTACAAATCCGCAAAATCTTTTATCTGTCTTTCCGGAGAAAATTTTTCTTCAATGACAGCCTTTGCATTTTTTATTAATTCAGGTACTGACTTACCTTCACTTCGTATATACTCGGAAATTTTATCAGCCATTAACTCCGGCTCTCTTATTCTTACAATGTATCCGTTTATGTTATCTTCAACTGCTTCATTCATCCCCCCGCAATCTGTAGTGACGACCGGTACACCTGCAGCCATTGATTCCAGTACTACATTTGCAATTCCTTCTTCCACACTTGGCAATATCAGCATATCAGATCTGATCAGTCTTTTTATAAGTTCATCAAATTTCATACCCGGAATTATATTTACTTCACCGTTAAGTTCATATTCATTTATCAGGAACAGGATCTCTTCAGGAACTTTCCCCTGAGCTATTATTGTATATCTGAATTTTATTTTTCTGTCTTTAAGTATTTTCATGGTATCCAAAGCATAATGATATCCCTTCTTCCAGTGAAATCTTCCTATCGAAATTATCTCAAATGATCCGGCTGCAGGTTCTTTTTCACTATTGAGTTGCAGAAGATCTTTATTCACGCTGGAATATATAACCTTTATTCTGTCCCCGGCTGCACCGTATTTTACAGTTTCTTTTTTTATGGCTTCCGATACAGCATGATATCCGTCTATTACAGGAAAATATTTTCTGTATGCTTCCGAAAGTTTTTTATCTGTAAGGGGTGAATAATTTATATGCGCTCCTCTCAGACTCAGTATTATTTTACTGTCCAGCAATTCAAACAATTCCGGATTCTGTAAAACTGTCTTTGCCCATTGTATGTGAAAAATGTCATGCTTTTGTATCAGTATCGGAAGGATCATTCCCATATTTTTTAAAAATGCTCCGGTACTTTTATTTTTTCTGTTTATTGCTTTGATTGCTTTAAAAAATTTTCCCGGATCCTTCATCATCAGAATAAAGGAATTCTTTATGATGAAAAAAATCAATGGAAGCTGTCTTACAGGAGTCGGATATACCTTCACATTCTTACCGTAATTTACGGTACCTTTTAATTTACCGAATAAAAGTATCTCAAATCCATATTTATCAAGACCTTTTATAAGATTTTCTATAAAAGTAGTGGATGGTATATTTCCCGAATAGACGGCTACTCGCATACAGGCAGATCCTTGAACTGATTTTTTTTACAGAACATGGAAAGAACAAGAAGCATGTTTACCGAATGCGAATATTTAACATCCTCTTTTTGAAATTTTTCATAAAAGTCTGCCACCAGATCAGCGGATAAGAATTCGCCGAATTTTTTATTCTGAAATAAATGCTCTTTAAGTTGCTTTGAATTTCTTTCACCAAGAAACTGTATTTCCCAGTTCCTCTGTATCATTTTATTTTTTAAAAATTTTTCCTTCAGCAGTCTCTTTCCTTTTTTAACCGCCCGTAAAGGTAATCTCATCTTTGAATCAAACTTCCTGTAATTATACAAATTCATAGGCGCATAATCCTGCCAGGCTATCTTTGCTATCCCGGAATTTTTTAGTTTAATGTAATTGATCTGAATCTGTCTTCCCGCAAGATGTTTCTCGGGAACCCTGCAGATAAACTTGCAGATCTCATCATCATAATAAGGCAGTACTGCAGGTCTGTAACTGCTGAATATATCCAGGTTTGCGCTTGTCCATCTTGGAGCCCAATACATTGATTTAAAAGCCCTGATCTTTGAATTTGCATTTTCTATTTTTATTCCATCGAGCAGATCTGAGATCCTTTCTACGAGATGATCTTTAAAATTTCCCTCAAGTCCCCAGCAATTCCACATGGAATCTGCAAGCTCAAATCCGCCTTTCTTAATGATCTTCTTAATAACATTTTTAATCAACTCTTCATTATTCAAATTATCATCCACTCCCATATCATCAAACAGAACATCTCCCCAGTGACCCAGAAAAAAAACATCCCCGAGTTCTGATACATCATCGATGACTGCCATTTGCCTTGGACTTGTAAAGTCCGCATAACATTTATTTATTTCCGCAAGCTCATCTATGCAATTCCATAAATAACCTACAGGTATTGTATATTCCGAATAAGGGTAAGACCTTACCTTGCTGATCTCCCTTCCGTAACTGGTTTCATCAAAACTGTCCTGAAATTTATAAGAATAACTTCTGACATTAAAATTATCAGGAAGTGCAACTGACTGCGTCCTGCTGTCAAGTCCGCCCGATAAAGGCAGTATAACATTCCTGTCAGAAAGTTTTTCTCTGCAGATCTTTTCAAATAAATGCGCAAACTCTTCTGTAACTTGTTTTAAAGATCTTTCCTCAGGATCGTAATTCCATTTCCAGTACTGCTCTGATCCGGTAACAATATTATTTTCATCTAAAATATAATCCGTAGCCGGCTGAAGCGCTATTTTATTTACATAGTATGAATCTTCTCCAAGAAAGAATCCTGTCGCAGCAAATATACAAATTGCTTTATGGTTAATATCCTGACCATTGCCTTTTAATGCAAATTTTTGAGTCTGCGGAATTATTGATGTTTTTATATTATTCAACCGAATCTTTAAACCAGACAAACCGGATTTTAGCTGATAGCTTCGAAGCTATCCTGAACGGCAGTATAAGATCGAGTATAAAATCTTTACTGTATTTTTGTTTTAACTCAGGGAATTTATCAAGTTCATTTTTAAGAATTCTCCGGCTTCCCGCATATCCTTCTTTGCCGGCAATTTTTTTCAGACAGGTATAATATGTAAATTCATAATCTTTAACTATGCTCTTATTGTAAGAACTTCCTTTTACAAAATCAATTACCCATTTATAAAAAACAAGATTCCACTCATTCATCTTTCCGCTTCTGTGTTCCCTTCTTAATGTAGAATCAAAATGCTTTCTGTATTTTACTATTATCCTGTCATCAAAATATATATTAAATTTATCGCCCGTTTTGATCCAGAGGACAACATCTTCAGAGCCTTTGACAGATTCTTCAAATCCGTTTACTTTATCAAAAATACTTCTTCTGATAATGGTTGCGCTGGGAAGCGGAGTGCTTCTGAGATCATTCAGAAACATTTCCACCATTTCACCCGGTTTATAGACTCCTGTTTTTATTTTTTCATTATTCATCAATACAGGCTGTTCGAAAGTTCTGTCTTCATACCAGTACAGAGCAGGACTCCATATCATCGAACAGTCTTTATGTTCTCTTAGGATCCTGATCTGATGTGTTAATCTGTCATTATACCAGATATCATCCTGATCAATAAAGGCAATGAATTCCCCTTTTGATTTTTCCACTGCCCTGTTTCTTGTATAAGCTGTTCCATGGTTCCTGTTACCTTCATGTTCATAAAAGAATATTTTATCCGGATGATCCTTCGAATACTTCAGAGCTAATGCTTTCGTATCATCACTGCTGCCGTCTTCATAAAGTATCCATTCCCAGTCATTATAATCCTGCCCCATCACGCTTTCATAAGTTTCGTGAAGAGTTTTCGAACCGTTATAAAGAGGAGTTATTATTGAGACTTCAGGCATATTATTTTCTGGCAATTGAATAGATTGTTGTCTCCGGCATCAGTCTTGATAACTGAAAGATACCTTTTCCGAAAAATTTTCTGTGAATCCTTCTCAGCTGATATCCTAAAACTGATTCATCTTTATGTCTTTCATGCAGTAGTTGAGGAAAAGGATTTACAAGTTCTGACAGATTCACATCTTTATCCCTGGTAAACGATATTTTCGCTCTGGAATCTATAAACTCAAGTTCTGAAAATAACTGCTTTGTTCCGTCATATGTAAATCTCCAGAGATCTACCGGCATTTTTGAAATTTTTCTTACAAAGCATTCAGAGAAAACTGCGCTTCCCCCTTTTTTAAGCATACCTGTAATATTATCTGCTGCAATAAAAGGATTCTTTACATTAGTTAATATTTCCATGCAAATTATAGTGGAATAATGATCTTTATGACCTTTAATGAATTCTGAGTCTGTATCAGTTATGTCCACTTTATGATCTACTCCATCGCCTTCAAAAAGATCTATTCCGGTAATATCTGATAAACCGGATTTAACCAGAAAACTTCTGATATCCTCTTTATCGAAATCATATAACTTGGAACCTACTATCAGCACAGGATCATTGATAAGATCCTTGTTTAAATCGAGATAATTTATCTGGTTTTTTGTTGCCATAATATTTCATTTAATTTTTGTGAATGTATGAATTCTGAATCCGGCCAGTTCTTTTGAATGTTTGTCAAAAGTAATGAAAGTTCTTTTAAAGTGTTTGTTCTGTATTCCTTATCATATCTGCCAGCAAAGTTAACTCTGTGAAAATCTATAACAGCCGGCAGATTGTACCTGAAAGCCTTTCCGATTGAGTCAAGACACTGCTCATGATCAAATTTATAGGAAACATGAGGATCAAGTCTTGCATTTCTGACAGACCAGAAGAGCCCTTTTCTGTTCTGAAGATACGGAAATTTATATCTCTTACCTTCAGTTGTTAAAAGCCTGTTTGAAGACTGGATCATTTCTATTTTATTTCTTTTAACTTCTTCAATGTAATCAGTATCAAAAATAAAAGTCGGCGGAATCAATGTTGCAGAATAAAACCCAAAATATTTTTTAAACTCTTCTGATGCAATATTTAAAAAATCTATTGAGGAATTTTCTTTGCTGAATTCCCCGTGAAGAAATTTGAGATTACCCCTGGTTGTGGTCTTTGCATAAAAAAATTTGTTTTCGAATGATTCCTTCCCTTCAGAAGTGTCAAAATATTTTTCTGATTCACTGATATTGTAATGACTATACCCGTGTAACTGTGGAAAAATGTAACCGCTGTCAATTCCTTCTTTATATTTCTCTTTGATTTTATTATCCGCATTATTGAATCCTTCAGTGAGAGACCTGAATTTAAGAGAATCCTTATTTGTATAATCCACATTATGAGTTATGAAATTTGCAGTTATAACAGGTGGACTTTCAAATTTATTTTTAAATCTGCTCATTACTTCAAATAGCTCATTGAGATCATCCTCAGTTTCCAGAGAATCAAAACTCCAGCGGCTTAATTTTTCCGGTGTGTATTTTTTTTTCATCCATTCAACGGAATCTTCCGTTAAAGCTCTTTCAAGTCCCCAGTCATCACTTTCAATTAGCAAATATTTTTTTTTCTGTTTGTTTCTCAGAAAATGAGGCAGATGTTTTTTAAAATTTAAAGGGTTTCTCAACTATGCCTTTTATAATTTTCTCTCATATATTTTCTGATACAACTTATCTAAATTTGAAATTTCATTTTCAATGGAATAGTATTTTTCTATGAATTCTTTCTGAATCCGGATTCTGTTGTTTATTTCATCTGCGCTTAGATTTGACCAATGCAGAATTTTATTGGCTATGGATCCCGGATTTTCTGATTCGAACAGCTGATCCTGCAGATCCCTGAATTGGTCTCTAATCCCCGGTACATCACTTCCATAGCTTATTATCCCGCTTGCCATTGCTTCAAGGACTGAAATGGGACCACCTTCTCCTGTTTTCATTGAAGGCAGCATGAAAATATCGGCAACACTGAAAAAAGATTTTATGTCACTTTGCTTTCCGGTAAAAATTATATTCTTATCCAGATTCTTTTCCTTAACTTTATCCTTAAGCTTATCTGCATATTCAGTCTTATCCTCTCCCACTATAAGTAATTTCGGTGATGCAAAATCTTCCAGTATGAGTTCAAAACCCTGTATAAGATAATCGATCCCTTTGATGGGAATAATGTTTGCAATTGTTAATATAACAGGACTTGATCCGTTGAGGTTATATTTTTCGGATACCTCCGAACTTTTTTCCATCTTTGAAAATTCTTTCAGATCAATTCCAATGGGAATCAGCGAATAATTTGTTTTTTCATTAAAAAACACTTTGATCATTTCATTGTTCTGTGGGATAATGGCATCGGCGAGTCTCGATCTTATTTTCCACGCATTGCTTCCCCAGCTCATGTTCTTTTTTGTATAGATCCATTTTATTCTTGCAAGCTTAGCTGCAAGCGCTTCGGAATAATCGTCAGAATAATTATAAGAATGAATAATATCAGGATTGATCTTTTTAAAGAATCTTGAAAGTTTATACACACTTTCGAAACCTTTTACCCTTGGCTTCATGGGAGCCGAAAATTCAGAAATATATATAGGTATGTCCAGATTTTTTGCGGAATTAAACAGATCTCCCCTTTCGTGTCTGCAGCAAATACTTGGTTCATATTTATTCTTATCAAGTCTGGAAATCACATTCAGCAAAGCCTTTCCGCTTCCGGCAGTATTGAAATTAGGTATAGTATATAATATTTTGATTTTTCGTTTTGACAATTATGATCTGATAGATAAATTCATGGCTTCAGTTTATTGATAAATAAAGTTCTCTGTATTTATCATCCACTACTTCATCAGACCAGTATCTTTCAGCTTTAGCCCTGGCCCTGATCCCGCATTTCTTCATTTCATCTGAATCAACAAGTAGTCTTTCCAGTAATTCTGAAAGTTTATCGGAATTTCCTGACGGGAAAATGAATCCGTCCTTTCCGTCATCTATCTGAGCTTTAGCTATCTCAGGGATATCTGATCCTATTACCGTCAGGCCGCACGACATTGCTTCTATTACTGAGATCGGAAATCCTTCCTGCCTGGAAGGTAATATAAAGATATCTGAACTCTTCATATATTCATCCACATTACTTATACTCTTTTCAGTAAAGATCACTTTGTCTTTCAGATCTTCTTTAAGAACTTTTTCTTTTAAGCCTTCTACATAATTTTGATCATATTTATATGTTGGTCCGACAATTAGAAGTCTTAAATCCGGGAATGAACACGCTATTCTGGTAAATGCATCTACAAGCAGATGCACTCCTTTTCTTTCATTGATCCCGCCTACAAATAATATGATCCTGCCTTCCTCCCATAAATTCAATTTTTTTCTTAAATCTCTTTTTTCCTCATCTTCAGTCGGGTTGAATTTTTTTATGTCCACAGAATACGGGATCTCACTGACCTTGCTCATTGGTATTTCAGATCTTTCATATATTTCCGTTATGACTTTTGACTTACTGACATACCTGTCGGCCATCTTGTAAAATTTATATCTCAAATGTTTTGGTTTGAAATAGTCTGTCCAGTGAGGAAATCTTCCCAGTGATAATGGATCATCATCTCCGATCAGGGATGTTTCGGTAATTACTTTTTTTCCAAGCATTTTCCCGATGAATATAGATACTCTGTTAAATGCAAATCCGGAATTGAAATTATGTATATAGTCATAATGCTTTCTCAGCCTGTACATTGGTTTTACAAGCGCAAAAAAACATTTCAGTAAATGATATGACTGTTGAAAATATATTAATAAACCTTTTGCATCTTCAGGATTCTCATAAAATGAAAGAGGATAAATAAAATCATATTTCTGATCACTTGCCAAGTAACTTCCGCTTCTGTCCCAGCCGATAATGATCACTTCAGAATCTTTCCTGCTGTTTAATCTAAGTGCATATTTCAAAGCCGCAACTTCCGCACCGCCATATGACGGAGGGAGTATTGCCGTTACTATGCAGATCTTTAAATTATTAGTTTTATTATGCAATAATCTTTGTGAAGGCAGGTTCAGGTTTTACAAAAAATCTTGTTTTTTTGTCTTTATATGATCTGAAAATACTGACCAAACTGTCAAATGCTTTATGGTATTGGATATCCTGTTTATGAAAAAATAATGCTGATAAATTTCAACAGATGTTTATAAACTTACGGATCTAACTTAATGCTTTTATCTTGTCACAGAAATAACCAACCGGATCTTCAGGAATAAGTTTAACTATATTTTCACGGGCTTTTTTCCCGATCTCTTTCCATTCCGTTCTTCTTGCCCAGGCACGTTCAAGCGCTTCATCCACAAGACCTACTTCAGCGGCTTTCGCAAGGAATCCGTTTACGTTATCAATGACTATCTCCGGATTACCGCTTACTGCTGTGACTATTCCAAGCCTTGAACATAACATTGCTTCCACCAGCGCCAGCGGCAAACCTTCATACCTGGACGTAAGGATCAGAGCCTGATTTTTTCCCCAGATATCAGATACATTAACATGTCCGCATACATTGACTTTTTCCAGCCCGAAATATTTTTTAAGCTTTACAATTGAATTTGTATGATCGCCTTTGCCGTATAAATTCACTTCAAGATTTCTTTCTCTCCATTTTTTTTCGTTTAAAACCTGAAAAAGTATATCCTGTCCTTTTGCATAATATTCATGCCTTGCTACATTTGCCAGAGAATACATATCGCCGGGCTCCGGATATTCCATATCATTCCTGAAATCAGTATTGAATGGATTATAAATAACTTCAGCATTCGGGATCTTTCTTCCGATCTGAATTTCAGTTAATCTTAAATTTGCCCTGCTTACAAAATAATTCTTCAGCGCTTTTGGAAATACATCACTTAATCTGTAACTGATCCTGTCAGTCGGCCAGCTGGCTTCATTAGCAGCCTGAGCTATTGTGGCAAACTTAAAATTATTCTTCACGCAGAACTCCATCAAAGCCAGTCCTCCCGTGTTTCCTCCCTGGTTTATGATCGTAAGATCGGGTTTCTCACGTTTTAAGAACTTGTATCCGTCAACCGCATAGCTCAACTGGTGTGTAGCTGGCAGTATTCTGTTGATTATTTTTTTAATATTGGAATTGTCGGTATTATATCTGACCTTAATATTTTTCGACTCAAGCTTCAGTATCTCTTCAGGTATATGCCTCCATCTCGGGATACTTACATTTACATTATAACCGTCTTTAGCTAACCTTAAAGCCGCATAATACCATAAATATTCACTTCCGCCCCAGGCTGATTTATTGGTCGAAATAAAAGAAATCTTCTTCAATAGTTGATAAAAATTTACATAAAAATTTGTTTGCTAAAATAATTCTATTTTTCGAAAAATGCTTACCTTATTTTTTTAGCATACTATTTGTTTTATTAATTATCTTTATAATTCTGTCCAGATTAAGTCTTAAAAGCATTGCCTTAATCTTTAATTTATTATTTATCTTTCTCTGATCACTGTTAAGATATTTTTTTTCAACGATGGATAAACATAATTTAAGCATTTCCCTGTCTCCTGATGTATAAGCTTTTCTGGCTTCAGCAAAAATGAGACTGTTGATCACTTTTGCAGCAAGTTCAGGATATTCTTTTTTTTGATCAAATTTGAAATCAAGATCGTAATCTTCTTCAACTTTAAAACCGTAAATTCTTTTTAATGCTTCAGCGTGTCCGGTCAATCCGTTTTTTATCGCTATGGAATAATATATATTTATATGCTCATCCATAAAGTCGTTATTGGAAGTCTTCGACCCTAAATGAAACCGGAAATATGCGAGCTCTTCATTCAGTATCCTGATCTTATTCTGACCATATTTGAAGAGATACTTTATCCACATCTCCTGATCCATTATAAAATGGAGCTTATTGTTAAGACCGCCAAATTCTTTTATGAGATCAAGTTTTATAAATGTTGAAGGCTGATGAACATGAACCAGCGCGATGGATTCTGCTATGGTATCTCTTAATTTTAATTTTACGGTCTTATATCTGTCTTCCCCTTCATAAAAAAATCTGTAATCACCTGCTATAATATCCGTTAAAGATGGATCATAATATTCTGCCAGTCTTTTAAAACAATCCCTGTCATAATAATCATCACTGTTGATCCAGTTAAAGATCTCTCCGGTGCATTCACTCAAACCTTTGTTTATAGCATCTGACTGACCTTCATCATTTTCACTTACCCAGTACTTTATCCATTTATCATATTTTTTTATAATCTCAACAGAATTATCGGTACTTCCTCCGTCTATAATTATATATTCCAGATTCGGATAATTCTGCAGCAGGACCGATCTGATAGTCTCTTCAAGGTATTGACCCTGATTATAACTCGGAGTTATAATTGAAATCTTTGGAATGTTCTTTAAATCTTTATAATCCGACTCTGATCTCTCATATTCCCATGGCCAGCCTTTTTTGCCGGCAGGCGGCTCAGGAAATTTTGTTGAAATTTTATTTAAGATTAATTCATTTTCCATAAAATATTCTATTGGTAATAACTGCCAATCTCAGACATAAAATTGTTAATACTCACTTCCGGATCCAGAACCTCTTTGAATAAATTATTACAACCCGAAACTTTTGTTTCATATCCGGAAATTATGTTACAGATCCCTTCTTTAATGTCATCTGCAGAATTTATAATATAACCAAAATTATATTTTTCATTAAGAGAATTATAAATTTTATTTGAAGTCGTGATGGTAGGTTTACCAAGCATTATGTATGTCGAAAATTTCCCCGAAGATAATCCGATCTCCTCCACGTTCTTTCCTGAAAACGAATCCTCATAATTCGGGAAATAAACTGCAAGCCCTATATCACAACCTGATAAAAATCCTGCATATTCTGAAAAATCCGTAAATGGCTTGTTGTGAAAAGTTATGTTGCGCTTGTCACTTATCAGCTTTCTGATCATCTCTTTAGTCTCACTGTCTTCCGGAAGATCATTGTGAGTATGTATCAGAAGCCAGTGCTCGTTATCCCATTTCTCAGGAAATAGATCAAGTATTTTTCTTATTCCGCTCCAGTTTTGAAGAGAACCTGAATAAACTACTATAGTTTTATTTTCAGGAATATCTAATTCATTATTGAGATCGATATTGCCAAAATGATGTCCGGTTTTTTCAGGTGAAACCGGAATGCGTAAATACTTTATTCCGCTTCCCAGATCATTTGCTGACTTTAACAATTTCTCTCTTTCACTATCCTGTATTACAATAAATTCAGAATTGTTTGAATATTCTTTCTCAAGTTTCTTAATTTGCTTTTTATCCGGATCTTTGATCTCATCTTCAAAAAATATTTCAAAAGATGCATAGATCAATTTTATGTCTATGATCTTTTTTATTCTTCCACCGAGTACGATACCCATCGGATCAACACATATTAAAGCTTTTACATCATTATCCTTTCTTAATATCCGGAATAGCTCTATATATTGTCTGATCAGTTTAAAAATGTCAAACAATCGTCTTGAGGGCTCAGGTCTTCCGAAAAAAGAAACAAAATTAAATGGTAAAGAATGAAACTCCATTTTCTCTTTTATCTCTGAAGGAATGAATATCTGCTTATGTCCGAAAAAAATAATTTTATAATTCCGGCCGATCAGTTTCTTTATCATTATCAGTAAAGTAGGATTGCTGAACGTGTCGGTATTAGGTGTTATTATCGCAATCGATTTCAATAATTTTTCAATCTGTTAATCTAATTCTGATTCTTTAAAACAGTGAAACCATACCAGGTCTTATCAGATAAATTTTTCCCGGTTAACCATTCTTTGGCATATATGCTCTCCAGTTCAAACTTTCCGCATAAGCTCTCAATCTCAGGCAGAAATAAATACCTCATGTTATGTTTTTCATTAAACTTTTTTATTCTTTGAGTTTGAAGATCCTTAACCTCAACTTTAAAATTTATTACTGCAAGATTTTCATTTACCTTCATTTCCGGAACCGTATGTCTGGTTATTTGAATTTCATCGCTCTTAATTATCTTTGTTTTTTTCAAAGGTCTGTCACTTAAAACTGCCGGACCATACCAGAAATCAAATATAAAAAGACCATCTTTCTTTAAATGATTTTTTACAGTTTTAAATATAGATTCCAGATCTTCATTCGTTGTCTGGTAATTTATCACATGAAACAAAGATATGATCACGTCAAATTTAGACAGCAACTTAATTTTTCTGATATCACCATTATAAAATTTAAGGGATAACTCTTCATTTTTATTTTCATTCAGAATTTCTCTGGCAGCAGAATACATTCTCGGGGAGAGTTCAACACCTGTAGTTTTAAATCCTTTACGGGAAAATAAAAGGTCATGTCTTCCGGTACCACATCCCAGATCCAGGATAGACCGCGCATCAGGTTTGTATTTTCTGATAAACTTCAGTACATATTCGGTTTCCTTCTTATAATTTTTACCTTTGTACAACAGGTTGTAATATTTTGCATAAGCATCAAATACTTTGCTCATTTCATTTTAAATATTTAATGTATTCTGTTTCTTTGAAATAATCATACACTTCATTATAATTTAAAATTACTTCCTCCAGATCCTCAGGCACAATTCTCTTCAGATCTGTCCTGACTTTTACAGATTCCAGTCCTAGATACCTGAAAATTTTATCCGCAGTTTCCTGATGCTTCGAATTTTCTATCAGATCATCTTCATATGTAACAGTTATGTGGTCTATGTTCCTTAAATTTTCCGCTTCAGTTTTATTTACAACCTCTCCGTATTTAATTCCCTCCATCAGCTGCTCGCAATCCACTTTTACTTTGAAAGAAGAGTTTTTATCACCATTTTTGAGATGAAAAATTCTGGTCTGCGCTGAAATTATATTTGAAAGCTTATGACGGAAATAATTGTCCCGCCTCAGATAAATGAATTTGTATCCTTCATTGAATAATTTTTTTAGTATCTGTTCATAATTGTCATATTCGTGCTCATATCTTAACTGGGCTATCTTTACTTTAAATCCATAGACTGTCTTGCCGTGCTTTGCCGCTCTTTTACTGCAGCTTTTTATGTATATCTCAGGAAATTTAATTTTGCTGCCGCTGTAGAGAAAATTAAAAATTTCAACGTCACAGAAGATATCAGGATGGCAGTTTAAAAGATCCGTAAGTACTGTGCTGCCTGTTCTTCCTCTGGTGTAAATTAAAAATTTTGATTCCGGATAACTTAAACGCGGATTTACCAGATCTATGTATTTATTTCTTTTTAATGACCTTTTTATATCTCTGAAATTTTTACCGAGCTTCATTAGTTCAGGATCTGTTTTAAAGTATTTATAATATGAGTTATGTCTTCCGGATCCATTGGCGCATATAAGGGTATCATAATACTCCTGTCACATGCATCTTCTGATACCGGGAGTCTCAGATCTTTATATTCATCTCTGTATGATGTTTCCCTGTGAGCGGTGAGCACTCCCCTCCGGGATGAGATACCTGCATTAAGAAGTTTTTCCATAAGCTCATTCCTGCCAACCGGAGCGCTGTCTTTAAGATAAATTGAAAATGACTGATAGTTTGAAAAATATCCTTCCTTTTCAATTGGTAATTCCAGACATTCAATACTGCTGAGCTCTTTAATATATTTCAATGCTGTCTTTCTTCTTTCTTCAATTATATGATCAAGCTTTTCAAGTTGCCTCAATCCTATAGAAGCCTGTATGTCTGTCATTCTGTAATTGTATCCGAGAACAATGTGATCTTCAAAAATTATTTTCCCTGATTCGTGTCTTGCTCTGTCATTGACAGACATTCCGTGCTGTCTGAGTAATTTCACCTTTTGATAAATACTCTCATCATCAGTGGTGATCATTCCGCCTTCGCCAGTTGTAATTACTTTTCTCGGATGAAATGAAAAACAAATTATGCCCGGATTAGAACCGATTTTTTTACCTTTATAAGAAGATCCTGCCGCGCATGCCGCATCCTCAATAATTTTAATGTTATACTTTTCTGATAATTTTACAAAAGCATCTATGTCAGCAGGCATTCCGAGCTGATGAACAAGGATTATTGCTTTCGTTTTTTCAGTGATCAGACTTTCGGCATGTTCAGCATTCAGATTATATGTATCCCTGTCAATTTCACCGAACACAGGTGTTGCTCCCGCATACCTGATGCAATTTGCTGATGCCACATAACTCATCGACGGTGTTATTACCTCATCTCCTTCACCTATTTCCGATACTATCATTGCAAGATGCAATGCCGTTGTGCAGTTCGATACTGCTGCAGCATATTTCGCGCCTGTATATTCACAAAACTTTTTTTCAAATTCCTCCACTCTCGGACCCTGAGTAACCCATCCGGTGAGTATTGTATCATATGCGCTCTTTGCTTCATCAGAAGTAAGATATGGTTTTGCAATTGGTATCATATATCAGATAATTGTTTCTTCAAATTTATTTTAAACATTTTATAGCGATTTAGCTTTTTTCAAACTGTCTCATAAAAGAGTATCAGAATAAGATCTGACACCGGCTGAAGGATTTTCAATTTTTCCTGTCCCGGTGTTTTCCCATTCCGTAATTTTCAATGAACCTGAACCGCATAATACTTCTATGCCATTTTCATCAATATCTATAACTCTTCCCGCTATTCTTCCATCAAATGATTTTTCATTCATTTTTCCTGATTCAGCTTTTCTTATGATATACTTGTTATTATTATGAATGCAAAAAGCTCCTGTAAAAGGAAATGCCAGAGCTCTTATCAGATCATATATCTTTTCTGAATCCATATTCCAGTTTATCTTTCCGTCTTGAGGCGTTCTTTTGCATGTGTAAGTTGCTTTACCATCTTCCTGCCTGATCAAAGATTTTTTGCTTAAAGTTTTCTTTTTGATAATATCAAGAAATGCTTTAACAGTTACCCGGATTAATTTTCTTTCAACATCATTTGCATATTCGTTTCTTCCGATCTTTAATTTTTTCTGAAAAAGGATCTTACCCGAATCAACCCCGCCTTCTTCTATCCTGAAAATAGTCACTCCGGTATTCCTGTCTCCGTTTATTATAGCCCATTGCATAGGGGCAAATCCTCTGTATTTTGGCAACAGTGAATAATGCGCGCCGAATATCCCGAATCTGCAATATGAATTCAGCCCTGTTTCAATAAGAGTTCTCCAGCCATATACAAAAATTAAATCCGGTCTGATCTTTTTAATGATCGCATGATCTGTTTCAGATAGTTTCTTCCTGACTGTATATCCTATTCCTTTTTGTTTTAACAGATTTATAATCTTATCTGAATATTTAATGTTCTCGTGATCATCTTCTTTGCAAATGACAGAATATGCGGGGAAAATATTTTTTGAGATAGCTGTACTGATAAGTTCTAATCCTCCGCGTCCGCCGCCTATGAATATATATTCCAATGTTATTTACAGTTAATTTATTTTTTGTATTGATCCGTATAAATTATTTTATAAATACTTCTTTTCCTTTATTCTTTATTGACTCCTGTGAAGCTTCAAGAATTTTGATTACTTCCAGTCCTGAAACAAAATCCGAAACAGGCTTTGTGTTATTCATTATTGAAGAGATAAAATCCACAGCCATAAGAGAAAGAGCTTCTTTCTGATCAAGCTTCGGGGTGTAAATATCACCTGTCCGGTAATCAACAAGTATGTTTTTTTTATCTTCATCGGTCTTGTGTTCATAACCGGTATCATAAACTTTTATTTTTTCGGTCGGCTCTATGTCATTGAATACTATCATTTTCTTATCACCGCCTATAAGCATCATTCTTATCTTTACGGGCGAGCTCCATGAGCAGCTGAAATGCGCTATCAATCCGGAACTGTAGTTTACGATTATATATGCAATGTTCTCAATTCCGTTGTTAGTATGCGAAACACCGTTTGCATTCAGACTCAATGGCTTTTCTTTTATCAGATAATTCAAAATTGAAATATCATGAGGAGCAAGATCCCATAATACATTAACGTCGGGTTGAAATAATCCGAGATTTATCCTTGTCGAATCAAAATACTTTATGTTCCCTATTTCTCCGTTTGTAATAAGTGATTTCATTTTCTGAACCGAGCCGGTATATAGAAATGTATGATCTACCATCAGAACTTTATTTTTTCTTTCTGCTAATTCAATAAGCGTAATTGCCTCTGCAGTTCCTGAAACCATCGGCTTCTCAAGCAGCACATGTTTATCATTATTCAATGCTCTTAATGCAAAATTGTAATGAGTATGTACAGGTGTTGCAATAACTACAGCATCAATTTCCTTATCATTTAAAATAATATCGGCTGAGGTGATAAATTGCGCGGTGGGGCATAGCTTTTTTAATCCGGCTTCTCTTTCCTGTCTTATATCGGCTACATATTTTACATTTACATCCTTAAGAGCTGCAAAATTTCTTACCAGGTTTGTACCCCAGTATCCGAATCCGATTATACCAATGTTCATGTAAATTTTTATATTTTATTAATTTTTAAAAATTGCTCTTATGCTGCCAATGGTTCTGTCTATCTGATCATTTGATATTGCAAGCCCGCTTGGTATATAAAAACCCATTTCCGATAATTCTTCAGAAACAGGATAATTTTCATTTACAAACAGATCCATTTTTTTAAACACCGGCTGAAGATGCATGGGATAGAAAAAAGGTCTGGTTCCGATCTTTTGATCCGCAAGTTTTTTCATTGCTTTAACTGCATTTATTCCTGTTTCCTTTTTTATCACGATCCCGTAAACCCAGTATATGTTATCGGAGTATTCTGTTTTTTCAAGTGGCAATCTTATACTCTTCAGATCTTTTAAACCTTCGTTATACATTTTGCCGATATGTCTTTTCTTTTCAATGAATTCATCAAGTCTTTCAAACTGAGCCATTCCGAGCGCAGCCTGAAGATTTGTCATTCTGAAGTTAAATCCGAGTTCATCATGTACAAATCTTTTTCCGGACTGAAAACACAAATTTCTCAATGACCTGCATCTCTCTGCAGTTTCTACATCATCAGTTAAGATCATTCCGCCTTCACCTGTTGTAATATGCTTATTGGGATAAAAGCTGAATGTGCTCACATCTCCGAAACTCCCGCATTGTTTTCCGTTATAAGTCTGGCCAATGAGTTCTGCGGCATCTTCTATTATCTTCAGTTCATATTTTAAAGCAAGCTTTTGGAGAGGTTCCATATCCACGGGCAGTCCGTAAATATGAACGGCCATAATCGCTTTAGTCCTTGAAGTAATTTTGTCCTCTATCTGCCCGACATCCATATTCCATGTTTCAGGATCCGAATCTACAAGTACAGGCATTCCGCCTGCCCGTATTACTGCAGATGCGCACGAAATTATTGTAAAAGCCGGCATTATTACTTCATCACCTTTTCCAATACCTGCCGCAATCACAGCAGCTTCAAGCGCTGCAGTTCCGTTGCAGACTGCTATACCGAATTTTCTTCCTGCCCGTTTTGAGAATTCTTCTTCAAACTTTTTTACAAAAGGACCTTCAGATGAGATCCATCCGGTATCTATGCATTCCTCGAGATATTTCTTTTCATTGCCGTCCAGCAATGGTTCATTTACCGGGATCATTCCTTATTGTTTTTGATTATGATCTTTTCATCACTTACTGAATCAAATCTTGTTTTGTCTCCGTCACCGGCATAGGGTCCCTGTTTGACCTCTACCATTTCCAATTCCTCAATTACTTCAAATCCGTGACCTCCCGTTGAAAGCAAAATTATGTCTCCTTCAGACAAGACCCTGCTTTCAAGATAACTCTGATCATCATCATAAAAATCAACTCTGAGCTTCCCCTTTTTTATGATCAATACTTCCTGTGTGAATTGTACTTCTCTTTTCACGGGGTTGTGAACATGCGGATCGATCTTTTTCCCGGAAGGATGCTTCATATATGCAAGCTGCTGGGATAACTCATTTGGAGTAAAAAAATGGATCCCCTCTTCCCGGAAACTGCTCTTTAAAATTATCGCGAGGAGCTGTTCATTTTGTTTTATATATTCGACCATTAAATTTTTATTAATAAGCTGAAAAAAGGATTTTATCAGTGGTAAACAACAAATTTCTCACTTATACTTTTTTGTATATAATAATTAAGAATATCTTTTAAACTCCTCTCAAGCGGAATCATGTTTTCCCATCCGGTCTCGGATTTGATTTTTTCATTGCTGCCAATAATAACAGGGTTTTCTCTGGGACGTTTTAATTTTTTATCTTCGCAGATAATTATCTTTATGTCAAGTATCTCACTCATAATCTGTATTATGTTGTGAAGTGAAATTCCGGATCCGCTGCATACATTATAAACTTCACCTTTTTTTCCTTTAAGAAACAATTCCCGGTAAGCGCGAACTACATCCCTGACATCAATAAAATCCCTGATGACTGATACATCTCCTGCTAGAAGGAACTCATTTTGATTATTTCTTTTTATCTCCGCTATTTGTTTTGCAAATGATGAAATTGCAAATTCATCACTCTGTCCCGGTCCTATATGATTAAAAGATCTTGTCATCACAATATCCATTCCGTAAACATCTGAATACAATTTACCAACAAGCTCCTGTGAATATCTTGCGATTCCAAACGGGCTGGTAGGATTCAGTTTATTATCTTCCTTTAAGGGAAGTCTGGAAACTTCCACCGTTCCGTATTCTTCCGAAGAACCCACAGAAATTATCCTGGAATTGATACCGATCTTTCTGATATCCTCAAGCAGATCAATAAAAATATTTAAATTGTTTTGAAAGCTGCTGACAGGACTCTTCCAGCTTTCGGCTACACTGCTGCTGGATGCCAGATGAAGAATGTAATTAGGACTGAAATCATAAATGATCTTACTGATCTTTTCACGGTCACGTAGATCCGACCTTATGAATTTTACTTTTACATTCTGAAGTTCGTTAATGTTAAATGAAGGATTTAAAATATCTATTCCCAGTACAGATGAATCATAAGAATTATCATTAATGTATTTTGTAAAATTCTTTCCTACAAAACCTGAGAACCCTGTGATTAAATATTTATCCAAATTTATTTATTTTTCCTCTGATTTTTTCAAGAGTCCGCTTTCTTCAAGCTTTAAAGCTGACCGGTGTAACAGCTCAAATGGTAATCCGCTTTTTTCCGCAATGCTTATCATATCATTCTTACCGTCAGACATATTCAGTACCCACATTAAAGAAGAAACCATTTCTTCAGTATTTTTTGAAGAACCAAGTGTAGGGTAGAGGTCTCTTTTACCAAGCTGTGGTTCACATTCAGGCAGCTGATTTATGTATGTAAAATTATTTTCAATAACATCCAGGATCTCAATGTACGTTCTCACTGATTCTTCCATTGCTTCAAAAGAAATGAATTCCTTATTGTCGGCAGATGTATGATACTCTTCATATTTTCCGTATCTTGTTCGCATTAAAGATCCGACAGGCAGATCGAAACCGGGTGAACAATACTGCCTTTCATCGCTTCCCGTCGGGAAAAAATCTTCAGCATTGAATTCATTTCCCTTCTCTCTTAACACAAGCAATGCCGCTCTGTCAGATAATGTGTCTCCGCGTCTGCTTTTCTTGTATGTAAATTTTCCATTGTCTCCTATACATGTTATCACAAATCCTGCTTCAAGTTCTCTCTTTAGAAATTCACCGTTTACTGACAGATAATAAATGCTGCCGATCGTTTCGGGTAAAAAAACAGTTCGGTATGTGTATCTCAGATTTTTCCTGTTGTTTAATTCCCTGTTAATGAATGCCGCAACCAGTGGTCCGGATAATTCATTATTTGCCATGGAAGGATGACAGATATATGTGGAAAGTAAAATTTCTTTATCAGTATCTCCTTTGATCATACTCTCACCAATTGTCATTGATCCTGAAGGATCAAATTCCGAATCGATCAGAACTTCATAAGTATCTTCCTTTAATTTTCTAAGCTGTCTGTCGCTCATACAAAAACCCCAGCGCTTTTTATAATATGATGTAAGATAAGGTATTGAATCAGGTTGCCCGGGAAGTGAAAACAGATGTTTCCTTAATTCTGAAAGATCAAGTTTGCCGGAATAACTCTCTGAATATCCAAGCAAATGAAGATTGTTATCTTTATAATCAATAATTTTATTCCCCTTACTGTCCGTTATCCGGGCTTCGTTTACGTTCCATTCCTCGGGGACTTTCCAGTCAAAACATTCCGTACCTGAAGGGATCTCAGAAATATTTATTCCGGTTATCTCCGATAATATTTTCAGAGTCTCTCTGTTACCGTCTCCGGTTAAACTCCTGTTCAAAGGCCAGAGTCTGTCAAAATATTTTTCGAGTTCTTC
>CALMST010000300.1 GCA_937872315.1 uncultured Ignavibacteria bacterium
TTCCCCCCTTTGAAAAAGGGGGGCCAGGGGGGTTTGGTAATAAAATCTAAGCCGAAGACTAAACCTGATTTCAATAAAATAAAAAAAACTAATCCCATTTAATTCCCCCCTTGTGACTTTGTGATTAAAAATAATAATACAATATAAAAGAGATCCTGTTGGCTGTCCCATAGCCTGCACTTGGAGAGACCTTCTTCCCAAATGAATATTCGATTCCCGCTTCACTGCTTTTAGTTGCTTTTACAAAAAAATTACCGGATGCATAGTATCCTATCTTAAAAATGTTTGCAGGTTCAGAAGGGACATTCTCAATCTGAGAAAGTCCGTAAGTGATATCCGTAGATAATTTTTCAGACCAGTAATGTGTCAAAGTTACAAATCCGCCAAAAAGATTTATAGGTTCGTAGAAATTACTTATTGTATCATAAACTACATCCTGCCCGTTCCCGCTGAATGACTGCACGTAATTGGCAATTGACTGTCCGGCAAACAGCTGAAAATACATTGAATATTTTTTTGCAAGTCTGAGATGACCACTGAAAAGTCCTCCGAATCCCTGAATGATCTGCAGTGACTGATCAGGATTACGGACTGTTATGTTTCTTAAAATTCCCGCCAGCCGGAGATGACCGCCATTATCATAATTCTTCCTTATGTATGAAACGAATTCAGGAATGCTCTGATAGTAAGGATCTATTTCTGAACTTAAAGGATTGGTAATATCTGCTTCCGGATTTTCCAATGCTACTCCCCAGTCAATATTACTTTTTTTAATCTTATTTTGATAATTTATCTGAATTGTCCTTTCGGATAATGCGAAATTAGGTCCGTCCCTGTCAACCTTTATGGACATTGCATCCGGGTCTCCAAACAGAGAACTCGTTTTACCCGCAAGTATATTCCAGATCTTAGCGTAAGCTTTTCTGATTCTGAATGTATTATTTGAACCGTTAAAATCACCTTCAATCTTTGCCTCCATTTCCCCTGCAGGAGTATTCAAATTTGCTTTTAATCCGATCCGGCTTTCAAAAACACCAAGGAAAAATCTTTTGTCGTATGAATCCGGTGAATCAACAAGAATATTGTAAATATCAAAAGTCTCCGATGCCTGCAATCCGTTAAGATCCAGAGCACCATTAACCCTTACCTCTCCGTAAATATTAAGCTGCGCTTTCCCGCTGTCTGAGTATATTATGAATTTACTTTCACCTTCCTGTTCTTCTTCTTTATCATTCATTTCATATATGGATTCAGTGGAATCTTTAGATTCCAAATTTGATTTTTCGCCGGTTGTCTGAGACAAGGCTGCAGTTTCTATCAAAAGAAAATTCAATAACATGATAAAAAATATTCTGTTCAATTAAAGATTTATTTGTTTTGTTAAAATTGTTATACCAGATTAATTATGTCAGTATTCATGTTATATCCCTCATTAAACATATATCTCATCTTCTCTGTATCAAAATCCAGACCGGGTCCGAGTTCATTTTTTGGTCTGATTATTTTAAGATTTAAAACTCTTTTATCATAAAACGGATCAAGTGATGAAGTGAACAAATTGTCAATTACTTCAGGCGGCAGACCGGAATTCCTCCTGATCCTTTCCTTGCATTCCTGAATATATTTTATTCCGTCATTATAGATACGCGCTATCCTGAGATCATTATCGCTTATGTCATTGGAGAAAATTTCAATTGTCTTCAGTAAATTATCTACAGCATCTGTAAAACTATTCCCGTCAAAATATCTCTTCCCTGTCGTTGTCACTATGCAGACAATATCCTCTGCCTTGCTGTCAATGGCAGCATCCACAGGCACAAAATCTCTCAGTCCCCCGTCTGCATAAGTAAGACCGTTTATTTTTTCGGTTGGCATAAGCACCGGTTGAACAGCTGAAGCCATAATAGCTTCGATCATTTCGGATCGGTTGCGCCATTTCAACACATCATATCTGGAATTACCTTTGATGATATCTGAATTTGTAAAATACGCTATCTGCATATTATTCATTGAAACTGTAGAGAGGAAAATATGCTTACCCGAATTCATTATTCTCCTGTATACACTTTCAGAAAAAGTATTATTCAAAAGATTCCTTAAAGGTGTGACATCATACATACTTCCCATTGCAGCTAATCTCACATACGGATGATCAGTTTTCAGTACATCTGATTTTTTAATATTAGTATAAACATTCTGAAGCATATCTATCTCCCCTATTGCCAGTAAAGGAGCTATCATCGCTCCGGTTGAAGTTCCGGAATAGAAATCAAATTCATTTCCCTCTTCTAGTAGTCTCTTTGCCACACCGACACTGAAGGCTCCTTTATCCCCGCCACCTGAGAATACGATTGCCCTGTTAATTTTTCCCTGCATTAATATTTATAATAATAAATTTTTTATATAAAAAAAGCCGGCTTATATGATTAAGCCGGCTCAAAACTAAGATTCATGAATTATGAATTAAATTCATTATTCCAGAGTATCATCAATATCAGCAGTGAACTTTAAAGTTATCTGCGGCATTTCAGGATCGTTTGTGAAAACGATTATATGCTTTTCCTGTCTGCCTGTTCTACCCTGTGTATTGAAAGTTACATGAATTTCTCCGGATTCACCCATTGCATATTCTGTTTTACCGTCAGATGCTGCGCCGGTACAACCGCACGATGGCTGAATTCTTTCAATCACCAAAGGTGTTTTTCCTTTGTTTGTAAACTTGTAGGTGTATTCGAGCTGTGGTCCCTGTGCTACTTTTCCGAAATCATGATACTCTTCTTCGAAGATCACCTTAGCGGCGCTCATGGATGCGGAAATTTTAGAATTATTCATTAACAAAAACATTGCAGCGGAAATTACCATTAAACCGAATATAAAATAAACGGTCTTTGCTGTTTTTGATTTGATGAAATTACTCATTTTTGATTCTCCTTGGTTAATATTATTTTAGATTTTGTGTAAATTACAATTGTTGCGGCTAAAAGTAAAATGTCTTCAATTATCCGGGTTAAAATATCACTTTTTTGATCAGGATTTTCAAGTGAAAAACATGCACAGTTGATATCCAGTCCGCGGGCATAAGCCTGGGCCAAAGCTATTATAAACATTACAAGCATTAAAGCTATAAGAAATGAACTACCTCTCAGATATATTCCCGCAATCATAAGCAATCCCGTTATTAGTTCAATGTATGGCAATACTATTGCAAAAATATTTATAAGCGCAGTTGGTAAAAATTTATAATTATAAATCGCTTTGGCAAACGCTTCCTGATCCATTAGTTTGTTGAGAGAGGCATATATAAAAACTCCGCCGACTATTATTCTTAAAGCTATAAGAAGATATTTATTGGACATTAAACTCATTTATTAATTTTAAAATTATCTTTTTTCAAATCTTGTCTATTTCACAACAGGATATCCGAGATTATTCCACTCCTTATAACCTCCGAGAAAAATTTTCACATCATTATATCCGGCTTTTGCCATTTCATAAGCGTTGTCAATGCTTATCTCGCAGGAGTCACTTCCGCAGTATGAGACTATAAGCTGTTCGGTTTTTATGTCTTTCATAACCTGCTTTTTCTCTTCCACTGTCATGTCTTTAAAAGTCTTATAATCTATATTCAATGCGCCTGTAATATGCCCCGCCTGAAATTCCGCAGCATCCCTTCCGTCAACAAACAAGACTCCTTCATCATAAAGCATTTTTGCCGCTTCGACCGGAATGTTGACTGGATTGTAATATCCTGCCTTGTTCAGTTTACCCCGCTTGATTTTGATCTCTTCAATGTTAACTGTTGAAGTATCTACGGCAAACCGCTCACTGTCATCCCTGATAAAAGGTACCCCTTTTGAACTGACTGCATTGGCAATGATCCCAATAACCACACTTGCAACCAGTATTACCGTAACTTCTCTAAATGTTTTTTTCAAATCAGAAAATTTATTTTAAAAATTTTTATAAAAACTAATCCCCCTGTTCTCAATACCTGATACCTGATACC
>CALMST010000301.1 GCA_937872315.1 uncultured Ignavibacteria bacterium
GTAAGATCATAATGTATTGGCGTAACGGAAACATAATTATTCCTCACGGCGATCTCATCAAACTCAAGCGTTTCATCCATGACAGCCATCTTGCCTGTAAGCCAGAAATATTCCCTGTTATTGGGATCAAGCCTGGAATCATAATAATCATCCCAGAAAGATTTTCCCTGACGGGTAATAAGTACGCCTTTAATTTTTTTTTCCGGAACAGGCGGTATGTTAACATTAAGCAATGTTCCTTTTGGCAATCCGTTTTTTAAAACATGCTTTGCGATCTTTGATGAAAACTTTGCCGCAAAAGAAAAATCATTATAAGTAAAACTGGCAAGTGACATTGCTATAGAAGGTATTCCGAGAATAGTGCCTTCGGTAGCTGCAGACACTGTACCTGAGTAGATTGTATTTATAGCTGTATTAGAACCGTGATTGATCCCAGATATAAGCAGATCGATCTTCTTTCCTTTGAGCAGATTTCTTACAGCAAGTTTTACTGAATCAGCCGGCGTACCTTCTACGGCATAACCGTAAAAATCCCTGTCAATAAGATTCTTCCGTGCCCTGATCGGACTGGAGATAGTAATTGAATGCCCGACTGCGCTTTGCTGAGTATGAGGCGCTACTACATATACTTCAGCAAATTTCTTGATCTCTTTCCATAATGCCCTTATTCCATCTGATTCTATTCCATCATCATTGGAAATCAGTACCACCGGTTTTTTTACTTTCAATATTTAGAATTATATTTTTAAAAACTATTAACTATTAACTATTAACTATTAACTATTAACTATTAACTATTAACTATTAACTACTAAGTACTAACTACTCCCTTTTAACTTTTCAAGCTTCTTCCATATCATGTCCTTCAGTTCTTTAAGATTTTCACCGGTTATTGACGAGATGAGAATTTTATCTTCCTTCAATTTAAGCTTTTCGATTTTAGCCTTCAGCTCTTCGCTGATAGCATCTGTTTTTGTAAAACAAATGATCCTTGGTTTATCAATTAATTCTGCTTCATAAGTTTTTAATTCATTAAGAAGAGTATTGTAATCTTTAAGAATATCTTTTTTAAGTTTTGCATTTTCAAGATTTGTTGAGTCTATCAGAAATAAAAGAAGTCTTGTTCTTTCTATATGTCTTAAAAACTGAAATCCAAGTCCTTTGCCATCTGAAGCGCCTTCGATGATACCGGGGATGTCTGCTACAACAAACGAATTGTATTCTGTATATTTTACAATTCCAAGATTCGGAACAAGAGTAGTGAAAGCGTAATTAGCGATCTTTGGTTTTGCGGATGAAATTTTTGAGATAAGAGTTGATTTGCCTGCATTCGGAAATCCAACCAGTCCGACATCAGCAATAAGTTTCAGTTCTATCAGAACGGTCATCTCCTGAGCTTCTTCACCCGGCTGAGCCATTCTCGGAGCCTGATTGGTAGAGTTTTTAAAATGATTATTTCCTTTGCCGCCTCTTCCGCCTTTTAAGATAACTTTTTTATCACCGTCTTCAAGAAGTTCTGCAATTACCTTTCCTGTTTCAATATCTTTTATGATACTTCCGCATGGCACCATTATTACCGTATCTTCAGCACTCTTTCCGGTCTTCAATCCGCCTTCGCCGTTACCGCCTTTTTTTGCCCTGTAATGTGCTTTGTATCTGAAGTCTATAAGAGTTGAAAGCTGGGGACTGGCTTTGAAGATTATATCGCCGCCTTTTCCTCCGTCACCTCCGTTTGGTCCGCCTTTCGGAACGAATTTTTCTCTTCTGAAACTTACACAACCGTTACCGCCTGCTCCTGATTTTAAATGTATCTTTGCCTGATCTAAAAACATTCTTACTTTCCTCTCTTAAACTTATTTTTTATTCTTAAAATATTCGTTTAGCTTGTCTACAAAAAACACTACATCCTTATTATAAATATCCACATCATTTCTTTTGAAAACCTGCTTGAGCTGAGCTGAGGCCTCTTCCCAGTTCTGAATGTTCTTAAGTTTGGAAAACGACATGTCCATCAGTATAAGATCTGATTTATAAACTTTCTTAAGTATCTTTTCGGATCTTTTTTCATCAAACAAATTACTTATCTCGTTTTTTTCAGATGTTTGTTTGTTGCGGGAAAGATCTTCTTCCGGAGTTTTCTTAAAAATACTTTTTCTTAATAAACCGGTTTTCTCTTTATCTTTATTGTTGTCATTATTATCCCCTGCAGATCCTGATGTGTTTTTTGATTTATCCTTTGAATTATTTTCTTTAATGTTTTTATCAGTGGCAGACTTTTTAATTATATCTGCATCATTTGATCCTTCACTTTTCCGGGTAAGGTCAATTTTTTTGGAACCGGCACCTTTCATGGGTTTGATGGTAAATTCAGGTTTCGCTTCATAATCATCAATTAATATTTCAGATTCAGTTTCAGATATGTTTTCTTTGACCTCTTCATCTTCTATTGTAATATTTTCTGAAGTATCAGATGTGTTTATTGGTAATTCAGCTTCCTCAGCCTTAGTGTCTTCATTATCAATAGTATTAATGTTATCAATGTTAACAATATCAGCTATATCAACAGACTCATCATTTTTAGGAGTAGCATCCTCAGTATCCGGAGAGCCGGAAGTAATGTATTTACCGGTCAGAATTTTTATAATATCCTTTAAACTGATTTCAGTATGGGTATCAAGATCTTTTACCACGCTGAATTTATCAATAAAATCCGGATAAGATTTATCTTCAAGAAATATTTTTAAAAAGGAGTAGGGGATTGTTGACTCCAGATTATATTCTGATTCATTTTCATACCGGATAAGAAACAGCTGAAGCAGGAAATTTTTTATTTTAATGCTGCTAATATCCCTTGAAAGCTTTTCATATATGGTAAGGTTAACGGAATCAATGATAGAAGATAATTCTGTTTTGGTAATGAAGATCTGAAAATTATCTTTCATCGCATCCTTTATGGAATCCGAATAATAATTATAAAAAGTAAAAATGTTTAATTTTTTCAGGATTTCATTCGGAGGACGGGATTCAAAATTATTGAACAGAAAAGTCCGGAGAGTCCATTTAGGTCTGAGAGCGTAGTTAAAATAAAGTTTATTTGCTTTTGAGATCCTTGATCTGAGTTCTTCCGGTGAGCTTTCCTCGTCAAATTCATAAAGCAGATAATTTTTTGTAAAATCCTTAAGATCACTGTTAAGGATCATTATCCTGTTTAAATAATCACCACCTTTTAAAGACTTGTAAAGATTATCTAATATCCCGGATTCATTTTCTGTCCATGAGTCGACTATATTTTCAAACATGTTTTTAATTTAGAAACCAAATTTACCTTATTTTTGAAAATATAGAAATGACATTCTGATAAAAAAGTTAAGCATCATGTAAATAATACTTCAAGTCTTTCATTTACAAGTTTTGATGCTTTATCAATATCCGTTTCTATCTCGGAAGAAATCCCTTCGCTCAGCTCCTGAAGTATCTCTTCCTGTATTTTGCCTCTTTTCAATGCTGTCGCATAAGGGATCCTGTAAAATGTAACCATGGAATATTTTGGAATGAATTTATCAGGAAACAATTTGAACAAATGGGATTCTATCTTTTTCTTCAGCTGAAATCTTTTATCCGCTACCAGATCCCTCATCTCTACAAAATTTTCTATTGCCAGATCTGCTATCGCATCGGAATTTTCCTTTCGCAATAATTCATATTCAGAAAAGATCTTTACCCAGTCATCTCCATATTTATCTATACAATCGCTAAGACATGTACAGTCTTCAAATGCCGCATTCATACCCTGTCCGAAGAATGGGACTATTGCATGACATGCATCTCCAAGCAAGGCAACCTTATCATTAACGATCCATGGATGACATTTTACTGTCATAAGTGTTCCGGTAGGATTATTCATATACTGATCAGCCATGTCAGGCATAAGCTCAAGCGCATCGGGAAACACATCAGCAAAAAATTTCTGTGCCTTTTCTTTTGTATCAAGATATTCGAGACTGTTCTCTCCGGCAAGTTTCTTATCATAAGCTATAAATAATGTGCAGGTATAACTCCCGTCGAGATTCGGAAGAGCTATCAGCATGAACGAACCGCGCGGCCAGATATGAAGAGAATTTTTTTCCATTAAAAAACTATTATTCTCACCGGCCGGAATGGTGAGTTCCTTATAACCGTAATTTTCATATTCCTGTGAAAAGTTAAATCTCGGTATTTTCAGCATTTCCATTCTGACAGCTGATGTTGCTCCGTCAGTGGCTATTACTACTTCAGATCTGACCCCGGAATCAACCCCCGTTATTTCATTATGAAGTAATAATTCCGCATTCTTAAAATCAACTCCTGTGCATCTTTCATTAAAAAATATTTTAACATTCTCATTTTTCTCAGCAAGATCCATCAGGGAATTATTCAGCTCGGCTCTCGACACGGCATTAATATATTCAGTGTCATCCTTTCCGTATCTCTGAAACATTAACTGTCCGTCCTGAGCATGAAGCATTCTCCCATACATCGGGATTGATATTTTCTTGATCTCATCATAAAGTCCGACTTCCTTTAAGGCGTGAATACCTCTTGTTGACAAAGCCAGATTAATTGATTTGCCTGCTCCTGCATTTTCTTTGCGCATGTCAGGTCTGCGCTCATATACGTTTACCTCGAAACCTTTCTTAGCCAGGTAAACTGAAAGAAGCGATCCGGCAAGTCCCGCTCCTGCTATTGTGATTTTATTTTTCAT
>CALMST010000302.1 GCA_937872315.1 uncultured Ignavibacteria bacterium
AAAGATTGATTATCCCAAAATCAAAACTTGAAAAAAACTTTTCTTAAAGCTATTTTTAATTAAATCTGAAAAATTATAATTTTAAAATTAAAATTAATCAATCTTATGAAAGTTTTAAGATCAATATATCTGAAAGTCCTGATATTGTTTGCAGTCATAACAATATCCGGCTGTACTGCATCACCTGAACTGGGAAATTACAATTTACAGCTCAGAAATCAGATGCAGGATATGATCGATGTGCTTTTTGGGGGTCATTATACGGAGTTTATGGAAACTTATGTTGACCCTGATTATATAAAAAACATGGGTGGAGTCAATCAGGCGTTGCGTGACTTTGATAACAGCGAGCAGCAGAGACTTTATGCTGACCTGAAACTCTGCAAAAATATTACTCCTTTTTATAATGAGAATAAAAAAGAACTGACTTATACTTCAACTGTAATGCAGCAACCAATTACATTCAAACAGATAGGCACTAAATGGTATATGGAGGGTTACTGGTTTAAGAATTGATTGGTTAAATGGTTGATTGGTTGATTTGAAATACATGGAGCAGTAAAGAAGTTCTTACATTCAATAGTAACTGAAACAGAGTTTCATAAACTAATTTATATTTGTAGCCGCAACCTTTAGGTTGCGTTTTTCTATATAACTCGCAGGCTAAAGCCTGCGGCTACAAATAAATTGTTATAATAAAATAGTTTTCGGTCAGTGGCAATGCCTTAGACAAACAAATCCATCACTTCAAAATCATCATCCGCTTTGTCTGAACATCTCTTCCGGACTACAACCTGTAAAAATAAACTCCCGAAGAAATACCTGTAGCGGAGAATTGTACATTATAATAACCGGGTGACTTGTTTTCATTTACCAAAGTAACAACTTCTTTTCCTTGTGAATCATAAACTCTTAAAGTAACAAATCCAAACTCCGAAATCCCAAATTCCAATTGTGTAGAGGGATTGAACGGATTAGGATAATTCTGCGAAAGATAAAACTTCTCAGAAATACCAATCGTGGCTTCATTAGTCAGTTCATAATATTTAAAATTTCCGTTGAAGTCAATCTGCTTAAGACGGTATTTATACTTTCCGGATTGTATGTTGTTATCTGTGAAAGAATAATTATGAGGTGAAGTCGAATTTCCATTACCTTCAACACTTCCTGCTTTTATCCATTCTTCATTGAACATTAAAGATTGATCATTGAACATTGACCTCTCTATGTCAAATCCCGCATTATTCTCTTCTGATGAAGTAGTCCAGTTTAATGTGAGATTGTTTGTATTAGTTTGTGATGTGAAAGAGGAAAGTTTTTCAGGAAGGGGAATGTCGCCGTTGAGTAAGATACCGACTGTGTTTCCCCCATAGTCTCCGAATGCAATATCTATGTCTCCGTCATTATCAAAATCACCTGAAGCATTTCCTCCAAAGTATCCAACTCCAATAGATTGAATTGGAATTACATTTCCGGATTGATCATTCAAATAAGAGAATAATGGTGCTCCAGGAATAGTAACAACAAGATCAAAGTATCCATCTCCCGTAAAATCCGAATTTAAAGAATTACAAAAAGCTGGTAATATTCCTCTTTGTTTAGAAAATGATTCGTTTCCATTATTGTTTAACACAATATCCGGAGAAGCTATATCAACATATCCATCACCATTTAAGTCTGAAGAAGTTGAACCATATGCTGAAAGAATAAATGGAAGAGGACCGCTTGATAAATAGTTATGTATAACTTGGGAATTAAAACTTCCTTGTCCGGAATTATTCAATAAATTGAAATTTCTGCAAACAGAATATGTTTGAAAACCTCTGTAATGCTTCAAGTGGAAATGGAATTTCTGAATAATTATATTTGTAAACTTAAGGAAAGGAAATTCCAAAATGAGTGAAAAAAAACGTTACACAGCAGAACAAAAAGTAATCATTCTCAGAGAGCTGCTTGAGAATAACACACCGATCAGCCATGTAGCTGAAAAGTATAATGTACATGTCAATGATATCTATAACTGGAAGAAGAAACTCTTCGAGAATGCAGCTTTGGTATTGGAATCAAAACCTTCCGGTGTTGATAATCAAAGGAGAAGAAGATAGATGCTATGGAAGCAAAACTGAGAAAGAATCAGGTTGCGATCAACTGGCTGCTTTCGGAGAACATAGAGTTAAAAAAAATCTCGATGGAGAGATCTGAAGGCACTATGGGTTGAACCTGATGTCAGAGTTGATATCGTAGAGTTCATTTCCGTTGTTAAAGTTAAAACTGAATATAAACTGAAAACCCTGTTAAAAATGATCAACTTAGACTCAAGCAAATATTATTCATGGTCATTAAGAGAGGGAATGCCTAATAATCATAATGGCATTATCCCTAAAGAGAACTGGCTTCTGGACTGGGAAAAAGAGGCAATTATATTATATGCTAAAAACCATACCGGCGAAGGTTACAGGCGTCTGACTTAAATGATGATTGATGAAAATGTAGTTGCCGCAAGCCCTTCTGCAGTCTATAGAATCCTCAGGCGCGCAGGCTTGCTCAACAAATGGAATAACACTAAGAAATCTTCCAAAGGCCGGGGCTTTGAACAGCCTTCGGGACCGCACCGGCACTGGCACGTTGATATAAAATACGTCAATTTCAAAGGAACATTCTTATTTCTGATCTCAGTAATTGACGGATACTCCAGATACATTGTTCATCATGAACTCAGGCAGAATATGGAGGAGCTTGATGTTGAAATTACGGTTCAGAAAGCATTGGAAAAATTTCCCCGCTTTGCTCCAAGAATTATTTCAGATAACAGGACACAGTTTATAAGTAAAGATTTTGCCATATTTTTAAAGACCTCAGAATTGCAGCATGTAAGGACTTCCATAGCTTATCCGCAGGCAAACGGAAAGATTGAGCGTTTTCACAGAACAATAAACGAAGAACATCTGAAGAAAACTTCAATGATCAATTTAGAAGATGCAAGAAAACAGATAAACGATTTTGTAGAAGTTTATAATACAAAAAGATTACACAGTTCGTTATTTTACTTAACTCCAAATGATTTTTTGAATAAGACGTTTCAGGAAAAATTAGATGTACGAGAGAGAAAATTACAAGAGGCAAGAAACAACAGAATTAAAATCAGAAAAGCAGTATGATCTACCTAAATCAAAAA
>CALMST010000303.1 GCA_937872315.1 uncultured Ignavibacteria bacterium
CTGGTGTTTATGGAAGTAATCTTTGTTGGTAGTGCAGACTTACATTGACACTTATAATTCCAATTCAAAATATTACATTCATTTATAATATAATTAGTAGTTCCGGCTTTAGTTATGAAGAGTTCAGATCTTTTATAAATTAAATTATAACTCATGAAAAAAACAATAATAGTATTATTCATCCTGCATTGTTCGTTGCTCACGGCAAATGCTCAATGGGTAGCTCAAAACTCCGGCACGGATCAAAATCTGTATGATATAGAATTCTTAAATGAAAAGACCGGATGGGCAGTAGGTGATGCAGGTGTAGTGATCAAGACTACCGACGGCGGCGCTAACTGGATCAATGTCCCGAATCCATCAATTCAGTATGGAGGATTAATGTGGAGTATTCAGCCAATTGATTCAGAAGTTGTATATGCAGTAGCCGGGTATGATTTTATTATGAAAACTACAAACGGGGGAAGCAACTGGGATGTATTAAGTGGCAGACCTGGTTCTATAACAGCATTTCATTCTCTCTATTTTATGAATAAAGATACTGGTTGGTTTTTAGGAACAAATAAAGTATTCCGAACTTATGACGGTGGGAAAACACTCGATTCTTTTTACGCTCCCTGGTTTACAAATACGGATATTTATTTTAAAGATATAAATAATGGAATATTTTGTGGTACAGGCAGAATGTTTAAATCTGTTGATGGAGGTGAAAATTGGTTTGATACAAATGTACCTGTAGGAGGGGTATTTCATTTCTTTGATAAACTCGCTGCTTTTGAAGATGATGTTTGGTTAATGAGTGGACGTCCTGTTTTTAAGAGTACAAACTTTTGTGAAACTTGGAACATAATAGATTCCACACCAAGTTTAGGCAGTGCCATTTTTTTTATTAACAGAGATACCGGTTTCTCCGGAGGAGGAGGGAATATATTATATAGAACAACAAATGGCGGTATAAATTGGCTTAGAGAAAGAACAGATCCTAACAGTGTTGCTTTCATAACGACTGTAGAATTTGTAAATGACACTGTAGGTTGGTATGTATGCGGAGCTGGAAGAATTTATAAGACCGTTACGGGAGGTGAATTACTTACAAATATAAATAGTGAATTTCATCAAACTCCGACAACCTTTCAATTATATCAAAATTATCCAAATCCATTTAACAATGAAACTAATATAGAATTTGTCATTAATGAAGCTAGCATATACAGGCTTGAAATCTTCAATATGCTTGGACAAAAAGTTGATGAAATTTTTAATAAAAAACTCTTACCGGGAGAGCATAAAGTTTCTTACAATACGGGAGATCTACCTTCCGGAAATTATATATACAGAATATCATCGAATGAATATTCTATTGTAAAAAGGTTTGTTTTACTAAAGTAATTCTTTTAAAATAAAATGCTTTAATTTGGAGTTTCAAGCCCCCGTCAGAGTCTCCGCAGCTTTATCGCGGGACTCTGACGTACGCCTTTTTCCCGCCGTTGTTGGTGTTCCAAAAAGTTTGCTTGATGTAGTTTGAAGAAGA
>CALMST010000304.1 GCA_937872315.1 uncultured Ignavibacteria bacterium
TTGAGTATTGAGTATTGAGTATTGAGTATTGAGTATTGAGTATTGAGTATTGAGGATTGAGTATTGAGTATTGAGTATTGTGGATATTTGTTTAATTGTAAATTTTTCACGGGTTATGTTAATTAATGTATTTTTTGTATAATGGAAATTCTTTATTCAAAATGGCGTCCTGATTCTTTGACTGACGAAAAGAGACTTGAAGATCTTTTGTCAGTTTTCAGTTATCTTTTGATTCAGACCAACGGTGATATTGAAGAAGCGCTGGACTGGCTCGAGCAGCTCGATCAGGAATATCAGCTTTTTGATAAAGATCTTTCCTTCGGTGATTTTGTTGACGAACTGAAAAAGAAAGGATACATTGCCGAAAAAGAGGGGATGAAGTTTTTGACTGATAAAGGATCACAGAAAATGCGTTCAGATTCTCTAAAGAAAATATTTTCCGGACTCAAGCCGGATACTTCAGGTTTTCACGAATCAAATAAATCCGGAAGAGGAATAGATAAATTAGGGGAACTTAAGAAATATGAATTTGGTGATCAGATATCTAACATTGACATGACTTCTACATTGAGAAATGCATTCCTGAAATCAGATATTAACAGCCTGAATCTTGAAGAAGATGATATTGATGTTTATGAAACAGAGCACATGACCAGCTGCGCGACTGTGCTAATGATCGATATTTCACACAGCATGATACTTTACGGAGAGGACAGGATCACACCGGCTAAGGAAGTTGCTCTTGCTCTTTCCGAACTTATTCTTACAAAATATCCAAAAGACAAACTGAGTATCGTTATATTCGGGGATGATGCAAAAGAGATAACCGTCAGGGATCTTCCTTTTCTGAGTGTTGGACCTTTTCATACAAATACAAAAGCGGGTCTGAGTTTAGCCAGACAGATCCTGCGGAAGAAAGGCAAAGTAAATAAACAGATCTTTATGATCACGGACGGAAAGCCATCTGCATTGTTTACTGATGACGGAAGGATCTATAAGAATTCTTTCGGACTCGATCCGCGGATTGTCAACAAGACTCTCGATGAGGCGGTAGCCTGCAGAAAAGACAAGATCAGGATCACAACCTTTATGATTGCTCACGATCATTACCTCGTAAATTTTATTGAAGAATTTACAAAAGCCAATAACGGGAAAGCATATTATTCTGATCTGGATAATCTGGGACAGCATATTTTTGTAGATTATTTAAAGAACAGAAAAAGATTTAACTGATATTCCTTGAAAGCAAAAACACTTCCTTTTTTTCTGTATATAATAGTTATTTCATTCAGTATATCTGCCAAAGAATCATTTTCAATTTCCAATACAAATTCAGGTTTACAGACTGTCAGAGATCAAACAGGTTTTTTTTACCACGGGGACACAAAAGCGCTAAAGATTTATGATGAAAAATTTTTAAGCTTGAGTCACAGAGACTTCGGGGCTTATAGTCCGTTGAAAGTTGAATCGACCGGTTTTGGAAAGACTCAGAAAGACAGTGTGTATTTTTTTGAAACAAACAACCTGTATGTCCCTATAGAAGCCGGGATCATTGAAGCTAAAAATGGTGTCACAAAATTCTTAAACAATGATTATCTGATACTTAACATAGGGGCTGCATTTGATCTTATCGGGCTAAAGACATATAAAAATACATATTCTTTCGGCGTCGAATTTTTTACTTTTTCAAATCTGAGAAGTGAAGACAATTTTAAATTTCCGGTTGATGCCATAGATTATCTCTTTGGAGTTACATTTAATCTCAAACGAAAGTTAACTCAGAAGAATACTCTGACTTCAAGATTGAGAGTATCTCATATTTCATCGCACTTCGAGGACGGACATATTTATGAGAATACTGATACTATCTTTACACCTGTTGTTTACAGTAAGGAATTTCTTGAATTGAATGTAATGAGTGATTATCTTTTTACAAAAGATCTTAGTTTGAAGAGCATGCTGGGGATCAATTATATTTTTTCTCATATTCCCGCGGAGATATCGCCTGTATCAGGTCAGTTCGGTCTTGAGTTGAGATATTATTTCACGGATTATCTGAGTCTGTATATGTCAAATGAGAATGATCTTACAACCGTTAATTCAAAAACAAATCTGAATGAAAGTTTTGAATCAGGTATATCATTCGGAAAAAGAAATTCGAGATCGCTTTTACTTTATTTTGATTATTATGACGGTCAGGATTACAAAGGACAATATTACGGTGGCTATCTGAATTATACCGGACTTGGAATGAGATTTAAATTTTAGATCTTAAAATACATACATTTAATTTTAAAGCAATATGATACTTTTATTATTTCTAAATTTTTTATTTACAGACAGTGATACCCTGACTTCGAATCTGGTGAAGGAAGCATCTGTAAAAGATTTCATGGATGCTGTTTCCGTAACACAGGACGGAAAAGAAAACATATATGTTCTGGATGCAGCTGCAAATCAAATAATAAAATATTCAAATAAACTGGAATACAAAAAGCGGAACGGCAAGCAGGGCTGGGCTGAAGGACAGTATGATTCACCGACATATATCGACGGTTCCTCAGGCCTGGATATACTCGTATCGGACGGAAAGAACAGCAGGGTTCAGAGACTTGATCTTGAACTTAATCCGATCTCAGTTCTTTATACAGATCTGGCAGATATTTCAGTTGAACTGCGATACAGAACTCCAGTAGCAAGCCTTGTTATGAATTCAAATCAATTGTTTGTAATTGATAAAGACAATCAGAGGGTAGTTGTATATAATGACGGAAGGCTGGCTTCCGGAATATTCGGAGATTATAAATCCAAAGGTAAACTTGGTGAACCGGTTAAGATTCTTAAAGACAGTAAAAACTATATTTATATTCTCGATAAAGAACAAAAGGGTATTATGAGATATGATAATCTCGGGAATTTCATAAAAAAGATTACCATTAACGATCTGGATAATTTTTCAATCAGGGATAATATTTTATATCTCTTCGACGGATCGGAAATTACTAAATATGATCTTGATCTTAATTCTGTCATTGATAAAGTGAGTCTTCCGAAAACAAAAAAGAAAATCAGGTATAAAGATTTTTTAGTGATCTCTGATGAAAAGTATTTACTATTAAGTAAAAATGAATTAAGTTTGTGGGTGAAAAAATAATTAAAACCAAAAGGAGGAAAACATGTCTTACGGGTTAAACAAAGTAATGTTGATCGGACATCTCGGAAAAGATCCGGAAATGTCCTACACGCCAAGTGGTGTTGCTGTATGTAAATTTTCACTTGCTACTGATGAATCTTACAAAGGTGAAGATGGAAACAAAGTTGACAGGACTGAATGGCATAACATAGTTGCATGGAGAAAGCTCGGGGAGATCTGCTCTACTTACCTGAAAAAGGGAAGTAAGATCTATGCTGAAGGTAAGATCCAGACAGAAACTTACGAGAAAGACGGGAAGAAAAATTACTTTACCAAAATTGTATTGAGCGATATGGTAATGCTTGATAACAAAGGAAACGGTAAATCCCCAGAAATTAATACAAATTCAAACGGGGAAGCTGAAGTAGTTTCTGATAAAAGCAATGAAAATGATCTGCCGTTTTAAGTAATCTGCAGATCTGCCAGCAGATCTAATAGATCATCAGCTTCATGCAGAATACACTTCCGCCTGAACGCATAAATTCACCGGTCTCAACTTCAATAAGGTTGAGACCGGTTTCTTTTATATTTTCCCTGAATTTTATACTCCCTTTCTGAACTATCACATTCTTCCCATCCGGACAATGACAATTACACACAAAATACTTAAGATTCTCGTTCTCATCGGTAAATATCAGATTGCTGAAATGTTCACGGAGTTTATTGATTCCGTCTTCATCAAATGCGCTTTCCTGAATTACTGCAGTATCTGAATTCAAAACTGACATACAGGTATCTAAGTGGTATAGAACAGGATTTATAAGCTTTAGTTTAACTATCTTAAAGTTAACATACTTAGCTATGATGTCATAAGTTTTTTCTTCAGTTCTAAAACCATATCCGCCAAACAGAATATTCCTTTCGAAATCTAATACACAATCGCCCATTGATTCGAAATACCGGATATCATCAGGCAGTTCGACTATTTTATAGTCATTTTTAAGATAAAAGTCCTTAAAATACTTAACTTCCTCTTTTCTCTGATCATTTTTCATTTTACTGAGTATGACAGATTTATTGCCTGATTTGTCAATAAACGGAAGAGATTGATTAGCAGTAAAAACCATGTCCACTAAATCTTTAACCGGCTCGATCAGAACAGTATGGAATCCGAGATCTTCATATACTTTTTTCAGAGAATTCCATTGTTCAATAGCTTTATGTTTATCTGTCTTTCCAATGTTATCTTTCATGAATTCATTACCGGTATAGTTTACGTCAAAATATTCCGGTTTGCACATCAGGATTTTTTCCGGTTTCATATTGTGATAAATTTGTTTTTATTAAATTATTGAAATTAATTTTAATTTGTAATTTAAAATTTCTGATATATTCTATCCGGGTCAATAATGTCCATTTTATTTTATAAGAGTATTCTATTATTAACATAACCTAAAATCAACATTTTAAAATTGATTTTAAAAAAAACCTTCCTGCTCATTACCTTTTTATAAATTACTAAATTTGATCTTCTGATCCCGAAACTGCTGTTTACCAAAGATTAACCCGGAATTTTACAGACCGGTTAGCCCGCAAACTAAATTACCGCGTTCAGTCAGTAAATTGATTTTTCTCTCTCAATTTAACACTGGCAGGTGTTTATTCAAGATCTGATTTACACTTAAATTCCACTATAATATAGTACAGAGCCATTTATTTGTTTTTGTTAATTTAAATATAAAATTCAAATTGGGTATTAAAATAACAGGTCTGTGAAAATAAATTAGAATTTAAGAAGAAAAACGAAACATATTTTTAAAGTTTTGAGGGTATGAATTAAAAATCCTTCTTTGCAAAATAAATCTACTTCAATTATTTTTAACACATAATTTAAAATAAATTAACATAAAATTTATGAAACTCAGTTTAAAAATTTACACCCTAATTTTTTTAATGTGCTTTATTGTACAGAATTCTTATTCCCAGCAGAATGTAAACGGCTGGTACTGGATGAACGGTCAGCCTCAGAGTCAGACTCTGAATGCTATACAGTTTATTAATTCAGCAGAAATAGTTGCAGTCGGTAACACAGGCTGTTTTATGAAATCAACTGACGGCGGTGATACATGGCTCATTAATTCCCAGGCCGGACCATTGCAAAGTCTGACCGGAGGAGGTGATACAAGAAACCTTGCAGCTCTTCACTTCTTTGATGCAAATACAGGTCTTGTCGGCGGAACAAGTCTTTCAGCCAACGGTGATGCGATCGGAAGAACCACTGACGGCGGATTAACATTCAACAAGATAGTTTTAGGTGCAGGATCTCAGTCTGTAACAGGCTTTTATTTTCTAAATGCCAATACAGGATATGCCTGCGGTAACACTACAACAAGACTGTTTAAAACAACTGATGCCGGTCTTACATGGGCAGCAGTTTCAAATGTTCCTTCAAATACTTATAATGCGGTTTATGCATTCAATGAAAATAAAATTTTTATAGTTACATCAGCAAGAAGAATAGTGAAAACTACAGATGCAGGATCTACCTGGACAACTGACACCGTTCCTGGATCTACAAATAATACTTTAACTGACATTGATTTTAAAAATGCAAACACAGGATATGTAACCGGTAATGCGAATTATTTTGGAGTTACAACTGACGGTGGCGCTACATGGACTCAGTCAGTAACACCTTTCGGTGCTATCGGACAACGGGCACTTTCCATTTCAGGAAATGATGTTTATACTGCCGGTGATTATACAGTGATTTATAAAACAACAGATGATGGTCTTTCATGGTCCACAATTAATTTTATAGACGGAAGTAATCCATATCAGCCGGCTCCTTTTGTTATCTATTGTTTAGACGTTTCCGGAAATGATATTGTCGTAGGTGGAAGCTCAGGTATGCTTAACATAAGTAATGATCTGGGTTCAACATGGAGAAATAAAAATTATTCTGTATCTCAGAATGCCACAACTTTCAGTGCTATTTGGGCAGATTCACCATCAGGAAAGATATGGGCAGGCGGTACTCCCGGTACTATTCTTTATTCGTCCAACGGTGGTAATAACTGGTCAGAACAGCCTTCGAATTCATCATATACTGTAAATAATATACAATTCTTAAATTCAAACACAGGGTTCTTTGTAAGCGGAATATCAACTCAGCTTAACGGAAGACTTAATAAAACTACTAACGGCGGGACAACTTGGTTTGATATTCCTTTGCCATCACCATATAGCGCAAAAGCAGCTGTGGATGTGGACTTCGTTGATGAAAATACAGGCTGGGTTCTCGGTGGTCTTCCTTTACAGGCAGGCGGCGGTATAACTTGTATAAAAACAACGAATGGCGGATCTACATGGACACAACAGACAAATGACATTGGATATGATTTTGTTTCTGTCAGCATTGATATGTTAGATGCTAATACAGGTTATTTTGCAGCAGGCACATCAATAAGTTTATTTAAAACAACTAACGGCGGAACTAACTGGAACAGAATTCCTTCTTCTCCCGGATCTTCAACATACAATAAAGTTAAAGCAGTTTCCAAAGATGTGGTGTTTGTCTCGAGCAGCAGCGGAAATTTATACAAATCAACAAACGGCGGAGATACCTGGACAAATATAACAGTTCCAAGACCTGTAACAGTTTTTGCCATGGACTGGCTGGATGAATATAACGGATTAGTCGGAGGAACCAGCGGATTTCTTGCTAAAACTTCTGACGGAGGTGCAACCTGGGACTGGACTAATTCCGGCGGTTCAACCATCCGAAACGTTTGCATGAGAAATAAAGACAGTGTCTTCGCGGTATCAGACATTAACGGTAGCTGGCAGATGTTCAGATATTTTGCAGCAAGCGCAAAGCCTTTAACTCTTCTTTTGAATGTGGGTATTCAGGGATTCTGGAACGGAACTACCCAGGTTTCGGATACGATCTCTGTAACTTTGAGAAATCAGAATTCACCATTCAATGTGGTTGATCAGAGTAATACAGTTATTTATAATCAGGGAAGCGGAACGGTCTCATTCAGCACAGCTTCTGCAGGTACATATTACATACAGATAAATCACAGAAATTCTCTTGAGACCTGGAGCAGCGTACCAATGACTATGGGATCAAATTTAAATCAGTATGATTTCACAACTTCATCTTCACAGGCTTACGGAAACAACACTGTACTGACATCTGGAAGATATTGTGATTACAGTGGTGACGTGAATCAGGAAGGTAATATTGATCTCGGTGATGTGGTAGTTGTAAATAATTCTTCTTCAGTTTTTGAAACAGGATATGTGACGCCGGATGTAAACGGAGACGAACTTGTAGATCTTTCTGATCTTATTATTACTTTGAATAATGCATCAATTTTTGTTGTAAAAATCACACCGTGATCTAAGGTATATAAATTTTTAAAGATTGTTTTTGGGTAAGTAAATAAAATCCCTCAGAGTGTTTAAATTATAGCTTTGAGGGATTGACTTTTTTAGAGCAAAAAATTACAACATAAAAAAAGCCCCTCTCATATGGGCTTTTTTATATAAGACTAAAAGATACTATTTATCAGCAATAGATCAAATCACCATATTCAATTTAACAATTCCGGTTTTATCAAGATCAGTTTAAAATGCTGATTTCATGCTGCAAATTTTTTTAACTTTTTATGCTGATCCGGATACAGCTGTAACAATTCAACAATTCAACAAATCAACATTTGTTGATCTCTTCAATTTTCTCAAGCAGCCATTCACTTTTAGTTACCTGAATGTTCTCAATATATTCTTTTTTCAGATAGCCAATATCTTTCTTATCAGCTTTAGTGATGCATCTTAAAAGTTTTTGATACACCTGTATGAAATTATTGTGTACAAGAGAATGTACTTTGGGAATTTCCTTATGATTTCTCAGATAATGTTTTAATTTATCCAGCTCAAGAAAAGCGTCTTCAAACAATCCAAGTTCATAATAGCAGCATAATTTTAAAACCGAAGAATCTGTATATGACAAATAATTATCAGCTTTGATATTTTCCAGACTTAAAAGTGATTTTTCATAGTCCTTATTTGCAATATAAAGTTTGGCATAGGAAAGCTTTAATTCATCTTCACGGAATTCTTCAGGAAGCTCTTTTGAATATTTTTTTAAAAAGTCTTCCACCCACTTATATTTCTTAATTGCAATACCGATATAAACATAATCCCGGAAATTATTTGCCAGATACATTTTATTCTGAAGATCAGAAAATAAGCCCTGATCCAGTTTTTCATTATACAGTTTAAAAAGCTCAAACTGAAATTTTTTTATTCCCTCATTCTGTTTTTTTATGCTGTAATGGATCATCTGATTAAACTTCAGAGTTCTGTAAATTTCACTCAGCTGATGAGACAGCTTTGAAAAGATCTTATGTGACTTAAAATAATATTCTTCCATATCAGAACTTTCGAAAGCTTTAAATAAATAATAATTCATTGCGGTAACTTCATATATAACATTATTTGTCAAAATGAATTTATTTATTAACACATCAATGTTGAGATTCCGCAGAAAATCCATCAGATAATTTGTATCATATTCACGGTTTGAATATTCCTGAAGTCCATATTCAAATCCGATCTCAAAAAGACTGATAAGATAAATGCATAATCTTAACTGGGAGTTATCATGATACAGGTCATATAGTTCATTTTCTTTCCGCTTTTCATGAAGAAACAGGATCTTTTGCTCGTGAAGTGAAACTATTGCTTCAAATTTTTTGTCGTAATATTTTTCTTTTTCAACACTTTGTATAATTTTGTTATATTTACTTTCAAATGGAGGAAGAAGATTTTTCTCAATGAGCATTTTCAGAAGCAGTTTATCCTTTTCCAGCTTATTATCCTTTATAGCAAGATAGATAAGAAATTCCTCACCAAGTTTGTATAACTCGGAAAAGCGATTCTTTAGAGTCTGTTTACTGAATTTTTTTCCGGAATTCAATTTTAACTGTAACTCTTCGTTTGGGATCTTATTCTTATACTTTGATTTATTTTTTAAAATAAAATTTAACAAAGGCAGATAATTTCTTCCGCTGGTATACAACCCGGAAGAAATGAATTTTTTAAATTCTTTAATTTCATTTGGTGTAAAGGAATTCAGAAGATTAATTAACTTTAAATTGATGGGTGTCATTGGGTATGATATTTTGATGAAATTACTAAAATATTAATAAAAATTAAACATTTTAAGTAATGCAAAAAAAAAATATGGGTATAAATTGGATTTGGTTCTTTGCAAAATGTAAAAAATAATATTAATTTTGTAAACATTTCTTTAATAATGATTTATATTTATCTGAAAAATAATTATCAGATCATTTCTTAAAAAAGTAAATCAAAAGTGTTTTTGGGTGGGGTCATTAGTAACTCCCGAAGAATTAATTACAATTCTTCGGGAAATGACCTTTTTATAAAAATTAAACTTCCTGAAACTCACATACTCTCTTTCCTTTTAAATACATTCTCAGCTTTTATGCATTTTGTCAAAAAAGGTATAATGAATATTATTTTTATTAGTTCCAATATAATAGAATCCCAAAATAATTAATTTTGGGTATTATAGAAAATACATATAATCGAATTTTAACTAATTTTAAACGTAAATTCAGGAAATTGTAAACAAAGTTCGGGTATTATAAAAAATTCTTTCTTTGGAAATTTAACAATGAATATATATTATTGAACACTTTTTTAATAAACCCTTAATTTTTTTACAAATGAGAAATAAAATAGCAAAATTTTTAACTATACTTTTTCTGTTTACTGTTGTTCAGAATTCTTTTGCGCAGCAGAATAAAAACGGATGGTACTGGGCAAATGGCAGATCCCAGTCAAATCAGCTTAACTGGGTAAAAATAATAGATGCTTCACATTATTATGCTGTCGGCGATAACGGTACATTCATGAAATCTTCGGACAGCGGTGAATCATGGTCAATAAATACTCAGGCAGGGATCACTGATCCGTCATTTGGTTCGGGGGCAACAATGAGATTGAATACTGCCTGGTTCTTTGACGCAAACACCGGAATAGTAGCCGGACTTTCTGTATATAATGAGAATATTAAAATAAGACGGACTACTGACGGAGGCGAATCATTTACCACTGTGGATCTGGGTCCGGGAGCAGGCAGCGGAACACCAAAAGTGTATGATATTTATTTTATCAATTCCAATACGGGTTATTTATGCGGAAACAATCTTGTCAATGTTTTCAAGACAACCAATGCCGGTCTTAACTGGACCTTAATGCCGAATCTTCCTGCAGGCAGTTACAATTATTCCTGTATAAATGCAATTGATGAGAATAAAATTATTATTGGTCTTGAATCCGAAGGTATACGGAGAGATATTGTAAAAACCACTAACGGGGGAACTAACTGGGTCGTACAGAATTTACCCGGATCGAATATTGTGGATATTAAAGATATTTTATTTCAGAACTCCAGCACCGGTTTTATCTGCGGAGTATCTGTAGCCAGTAATCCTAATTACTTTGCAACCACTACAGACGGAGGTGCAAGCTGGACCGAATCTGTATTCCCTAATAAACAACATCCTTTATATGCTTTAAAGTTAAAAGGTTCAAAGTTATATACTTTGGGTGCATCGTTTTCGAAATATTTTTATTCCTCAGATCTTGGAGTAAGCTGGGATTCCACAGATTTCAGTGACTATTCCAATGTTTATCAGCCTTATGACTGGTTTGTTTATGATTTTGACATTAATTCAGATAACGAAATTATTGTCGGTCAGAACGGCAAAGTTAATGTCAGTTACGACGGTGGTTCCAGCTGGAGAAATCAGAATTATGTGGTAACAAATTCATTAACGACATTTTCTTCTGTTTATGCTTTAAGAGGTTCGGAAAAAGTATGGGCAGGGACTTATAGCGGTGGTGGTATATTGTATTCCACAAACAACGGAAATAACTGGACTTCAGTTTCAACTTCAACTATATACCCGTTCTATGATATTAAAATGGTTAATTCAAATACTGGTTATGCGGTCGGTGGTGAATTCATAAATGCGCTTACCGGATATTGTTATAAAACTGTTAACGGAGGGTTAAACTGGACCTCTTTAACAATTCCTTCTCCTGACAGGAGACTTAATTCTGTTTATTTTGTGAATGAAAATACCGGATGGATCACCGGTGGTCTTCCAAGCGGAGCAGGATGTATAATCTCTAAAACCACTAACGGCGGAACTACTTGGACAAGTCAGACCACTTCTGATCTTTATAGTTCGGCAATGGGAGATGTTAATATGTATGACGCAAATACGGGATATATTATGAGTGGTCCTAATGTCTGGAAAACTATCAACGGCGGGACTAACTGGAATAGAGTTAATAATCTGCCGGCAGGTAGCTGGGTCAGATCTTATAATTTCTCACCAACAACAGTATATTTCGGAGGAAATAATCAGATCGCAAAGTCTTTTGACGGGGGAGCTTCATGGCAGTCTTTTCCAATTCCTTCCACTATTGCTCAGATCACAAGTATGGACTGGACAGATCTTGATAACGGAACTGTTGCGGGCTTACAGGGATATACCGCAAAGACCACTGACGGAGGCTTAACATGGAAAGAAAGAAATACAGGAACTTCAACTCTCAGAGATCTGTCAATGGCAGGCAAAGATGTTGTCTATACAGTCTGCTTTATAAATAACTTTGGTGCAATATTCAGATTGTATGACGTAAACACTTCAGTCAATATAAATCTTACTGCAGGAATACAGGGATTATGGAATGGATCTTCACAGGTATCTGATACAGTTACATGCATTCTGAGAAATTCAGTTTCGCCATATAATATAGCAGGAACAGCTAAAGCGCTGCTTAACAGTTCGGGCAGCGGAACATTTACCTACAATTCCTTACCGGCAGGAAATTATTACATAGAGATCACACACAGAAATTCAATTGAAACATGGAGCGCATCTCCGGTAGCTTTGACAACCGGAGGATCATTTGCCTATAACTTTACAACTGCTGCTTCGCAGGCTTACGGTAATAATCTGATATTAAAGGATGGAAAATATTGTGATTACAGCGGAGATGTAAATCAGGACGGGCTTGTGGATCTTACGGATGTTGTAATTATAAATAATGCATCTTCAATATTTACAACAGGTTATGTAGTTGAGGATGTAAATGGAGATTATTTAGTTGATCTGTCAGATCTGATCTTAGCTTTGAATAATTCGACAATGTTTGTAGCCAAAGTTACACCGTAAGTTTTTTATGATTTTACAGGCATACTTATCCCGGTTTTAAAAAATTTAAAACCGGGAAGTAATAAGAGTATTTGATAATATAAGGACATTCAGTTGTTTATTTTTTTGAAAATAAGGATTTAAAATGAAGTTTAATGTATCCAAAGGTAATTTCAAAATCACTAAAAAATTTTCAAAAATTAAAAATAAAAAAATGAAACTGAATCTGAAATTTTACAAACTGATCTTACTGATGCTTTTGGTATCAGGTATTTCATCAGCCCAGCAAAATACAAATGGCTGGTTCTGGGCAAACGGACGCGCGCAGTCAAACAACCTTAACTGGGTCAGGATAATTGATCCGACCCATTATTATGCAGTCGGTGATAATGGAACTTTCATGAAATCCTCTGACGGCGGTGAATCATGGATAATTAATTCACAGGCAGGTATTCCTGATAATTCATTTGGCGCAGGTGCTTCCCACAGGCTGAATACTGCATGGTTCTTTGATGCAAACACCGGTATTGTGGCCGGACAATCTGCTTATAATGAAAATATTAAAATAAGAAGAACGACAAACGGAGGAGAGTCTTTTTCAACAATTGATCTTGGAGCAAGTACAGGATCTCCAAGAGTTTATGATATACACTTTATAAATTCAACAACAGGTTTCCTGTGCGGATCCGCCAATGTTAAAGCTTTTAAAACAACCAATGCCGGATTGAACTGGACAGCCATGTCAAATTTTCCGGCAACAGCATATAATTTTAATTGTATATATGCTGTAAATGAAAATAATATTATTATCGGAATAGAATCCAGTGGCTTATACAGGAATATTTTAAGAACAACCAACGGTGGAGCCAGCTGGATAGATCAGACTTTACCTGGTTCAGTAATTGTAGATTTTAAAGATATAGTATTTCAAAATGCCAATACGGGATTTATCTGCGGAAATTCTGTTGCAACAAATCCAAGTTATTTTGCATCAACTACAGACGGAGGAGTTAGCTGGATTGAGTCGGTCTTTCCTAATAAGGAACATGGTTTGTATGATCTAAGATTTAAAGGAGCTAAAGTATATGCGCTGGGTGCTTCATTCACATCCTATTTTACATCATCTGATCTTGGAGTAACTTGGGATTCAGTGTATTTTAATGATCTTTCGAATGTCGATCAGCCTTTTCTCTGGTATGTTTTTGCATTTGATATTAACTCAAATAATGAGATCGTAGTGGGCATGAATGGTAAAGTGAATGTCAGCTATGACGGTGGAAACACGTGGAGAAATAAAAACTATGCTGTTGGTAAAAATGATGTAAATTTTCAATCTGTATTTGCGCAGCCCGGTACAAATAATGTATGGGCAGGCGGTGGCGCCGGCCGAATAGTTAGATCCACAAACGGAGGAAACAACTGGTCACTTACACAGACAACTAATTCTTTCGCTTATTATCAGATTGAAATGCTTAATTCTCAAACCGGTTATGCAGTAGGCGGTGATCTATATTCAGGAGTTGGATATTGTGTTAAAACTACAAACGGCGGAGTAACATGGGAGAATAAGTCTATTACCACACCTAATACTCCCATTTACGGACTGGATTTTATTAATACAAATACCGGATGGATATTCGGCGGTTATCCGTTTGGATCTCCGGGTGTAATTGCAAAAACCACCAATGGCGGAGCGACCTGGATAGACCAGCCAATTCCCGGTGTTACAAATGTAATCTCTAACGGACAGTTTGCAGATGCGAATACAGGTTACTGTTACAGCGGTTCGAATTTTTGGAAATCAACCAATGGCGGTACTAACTGGAATCTGGTATCAACAAAACCTCCCGGAATTTTCAAAAGCTTACAGGTTTTTTCCGGCAACAACATATTTTTAGCAAATTCCAGGACTATTTATAAGTCATCTAACGGCGGAGTCACATGGGATTCGGTATCTGTACCGGCTACTGAAGATGTTATTTTCAATATGAACTGGATAGATTTTTCTGATGGTACAGTGGTTGGAACTCAGGGATATACTGCTAAAACACGTGACGGTGGTCTGACCTGGACAGAAAGAAATACCGGAACTTCTTCCCTCTGGAAAGTTTCGATGGCAAACAAAGATACTGTCTATACTTCCTGCGCAATAAATGTTTACGGAGCAATTTTCAGATTATACGATGTAAGCACTACGACCAGTCTGAATCTTACTGTCGGTCTTCAGGGATTCAGGAATGGTGCTGCTCAAATCAGTGATTCAGTAAAATGTCATTTGCGAAATTCAGTCTCACCGTTTAATGAGATTGAAGTTTCTTCAGCAGTGCTTAATACCGCAGGGGAAGCAGTTTTTACTTTTAATTCCGCTCCTTCCGGTTCATATTATCTTGAGATCACTCACAGAAATTCAATCGAAACCTGGAGCGCATCTCCTGTATCTATAACAACCGGTGGTTCAGTTTCATATAACTTTACCACAGCAGCTTCTCAGGCTTATGGTAATAATCTGATATTGAAAGACGGAAAATATTGTGATTATGGCGGAGATGTAAATCAGAACGGTCTTGTTGATCTTACGGATGTTGTAATCATTAACAATGCAGCCACAGTATTTACTACAGGATATGTGGTACAGGATGTAAATGGTGATAATTTGGTAGATTTGTCGGATCTGATTCTTGCACTAAATAATTCGACAATGTTTGTTACAAGTGTTACACCTTGAATATTTTGATAATTTTTTTAATTCAGTAACTCAGATAGAATATTTGAAGAATTAGAAAAAGGATGTTTCGTAATTTGTATTAAGTAATAGCAACTGATCCCGGTGAGATTCAATATCTCTCCGGGATTTTTATATTATTATCTCATTTGATACAAGGGTATGGATGCAAATGGAAAAATATGATTTTTCACAAATAGATGTATTAAGTTCTCAATATAATAATATATAATGGGTATGGAGAACAATTCTTTTCTTTGATATTACTATGTAATAAAATTAATTTTGATGAAATATTTACAAACTCAAAATAAATTAATGAAAATGAATTTTAAATTTAAAGTAATCTTTCTGTTAGTTTTATCAGTTTTTATTTTAGATAAATCTTATGCTCAGCAGAATGTTAATGGCTGGTACTGGATGAACGGGAAACCACAGACAGCAACTCTTAAATGGATAAAGATCATAGATGCCACACATTTTTATGCTGTTGGTGAATACGGAGTATTTATGAAATCGTCTGACGGCGGTGACAGCTGGTTAATCAATTCCCAGGCAGGCGTGACAGAAAATTTGTTTGAATCAGGAGGATCTAACAGGATAAATTCTGCATGGTTCTTTGATGCAAACACCGGATTTCTCGCAACACAATCCAATATTGATGACGGAGGCAAGATCAGAAAAACAACTGATGGCGGAGACACATTTTCCACTATCAGTCTTAATATTGGCTCGGGTTTTGTTTCAGTCAGAGATATACAATTTTTAAATTCCAATACGGGATTTATTTGCGGTAGTAATACAATGAAAGCGATGAAAACAACAAATGGCGGAACTAACTGGACCATGCTTCCTAATCTTCAGTCATATAATTTTACTTATAATTGTATTTATGCAAAAGATGAGATCAATATTTTCCTTGGTGTAAATACAGGCAGAATGATTGTAAGAACTACCAATGCAGGCAACTCCTGGACAATAGATACATTGCCCGGAACAGTGTTTAACTCAATTCAGGATATTGAATTCAAAGATGCTAATACAGGATATGCGGGAGGAGATCCGGCATATTTTGCTACTACCACTGACGGGGGAATAAGCTGGACAGAACAGGTATTGCCTAATTATCAAATGGGACAGAATTGTATAAAAGTACTGGGGAATACAGTTTTATCTTTAGGATCATATACTTCAATATTTTATTCAACAAACTCAGGTACAACGTGGGGATCTTTGAATTTTTATGATCCAAGTAATCCGAATCAGAATAATCCGTTTTTAATGTATGCTATGGATATTAAAGGGAGTGATGTGATCGTTGCAGGAATTAATGGAATAATAAATGTTAGTAACGACGGCGGCGCATCATGGAGAAACAAGAACTATGCTGTAGGGAATAATCAATATACTTATTATGATGTTTTTGCCGAAAACGGAAACGGAAAAATCTGGGTAAGCGGATCCGGTCTTGGAATATTTCATTCCACAAACGGAGGAAACAACTGGACTCAGCAGTTAGGTAACATTGTAGGAACAGATCTGAGATCAATTCAAATGACTAATTCTTCTACCGGCTACAGTGTCGGCGGTAATCAGACCAACGGCGGATTTGCGGCAATTAAAACTACTAACGGCGGTGCTTCATGGTTCTATATGCCTTCATTTCCAACAACGCATCAGCTTAATAAAGTAAGTTTTGTGAATCCAAATACAGGATGGGTTTTCGGCGGAATAGGCGGTTTTTCACCTCAAAGAACACTTGCAAAAACAACCAACGGTGGGAATACGTGGACATTACAAACAAATAATATAGGTTATGTAGGAATGATGGTGGATGGTGATATGCTTGATGCAAATAACGGAGTATGTGTATCCGGAGGATTTGTTTTCAAAACGACAAACGGAGGAACAAACTGGATCTCAATAAATTCTCCGAACACCTCAGGAGAATTCAGACAAGTTAACATGTTAACTCCTTCAGATATAATAATAGGTGAAGTCCATGGAATATATAAAACTGTAAATGGCGGTATCAACTGGATTTATAAACCGCTTTCAAATCAGG
>CALMST010000305.1 GCA_937872315.1 uncultured Ignavibacteria bacterium
ATACAATAAACTCCAGGCAGAATTTTTTAATAAAAAAGCTATAATCAGGAAATAAATTTAAATTTTAAATTTCAAATTTTAAATTTCATAGATAATTCAAAATTTCATAAATATAATACTAATTACCTAATACCTAATACCTAATACCTAATACTTAATACTTAATACTAAATACTTAACACCAGACACTTTATTTACTAAAAAAAAAATGAACCCCGTAGAAATAATTAAGCACAAACGAAACAATAAGATCCTCTCTCGCGATGATATAGAATATTTTATCAACGGATATCTGAAAGGAGATGTAACTGAATACCAGATGTCGGCTTTTCTCATGGCTGTCTATTTCAACGGAATGAATGATGATGAAACATTTTATCTTACCGAGATCATGCTTAACAGCGGCGTTGTCATAGATCATCCGGCTGTAAAATCAATTAAGATAGATAAGCATTCTACAGGAGGCGTTGGAGATAAAACTTCGCTCATACTTGCGCCGCAGATCGCATCATGCGGGATTGCCGTTCCGATGATCTCAGGAAGAGGACTTGGTCATACTGGCGGAACTCTTGATAAACTTGAATCAATTCCCGGTTTTAATATTCATTATTCAATTGATGATTTCAGAAGAATAATCATTCAATGCGGCGTTGTTATGATCGGACAGACAGATATGCTTGCGCCGGCTGACAAAAGAATCTATTCGCTCAGAGATGTAACCGCAACCGTAGAATGTATTCCTCTGATCACTTCAAGCATCATGAGTAAAAAACTCGCAGAAGGAGCTGATGGTCTTGTATTTGATATTAAAATAGGGCAGGGAGCTAATCTGCCGGATCACGGTCAGTCTCTCGAGCTCGCAAAAAAACTACTGGCTATCTCAAAAAAATTCGGCAAAAAGGCAATTGCCATTCTCACAGACATGGAGCAGCCACTTGGCAGAAAGATCGGCAACTGGCTTGAAGTGGAAGAGTGCATAGAACTTATGAACGGTAAAATGATACCTGATCTTTACAAACTGAATAATGTACTTGCAGGCGCTATGATCTATCTCGGCGGAAAAGCCGGTAGCATTGAAGAAGGGGAGAAGATCGCTAATCAGAAACTCTTAGATAAAAGCACCTACAATAAATTTCTCGAACTGGTGAAGATCCAGAAAGGTGATGTTGAATATATAAAAGACTGGGCAAATCTAAAAAGGGCTGAATTCAAAAAAGAAATATTTGCAGAAGAGACAGGTTTTATTTCAAAGATGCATGCAATGGATTTTGGATATACAGCCATCGAACTCGGTTGCGGAAGAAAAAAAACAGATGATAAAATTGACTATCTTGCCGGAATAATATTATATAAAAAGTGCGGAGATGAAATTAAAAAAGGCGAACTGCTGTATGAACTCTATGCAGAAACCGAAGAGAAACTCGCCGCAGGCGTAAAAAGATCCGAAAAAGCGGTGGAGATCTCAGCTTCTAAACCTGTCCTGCCTAAATTGATCATAGATATACTTGAGTAAACTTTCATTAGCTGAAAAATTTTAGTACTTAACAATGAGAAGTTATAAGGTACGTTTCCAAAGTTACAAGTTACGGGTTTCAAGTTGCGAATTTCAAATTACAAGTACCGGAATTCAACATAACTAATAACTTGAAACTTGTAACTTTTTATTGAAAAATGTAAAATTAAATGAGCCCCTCCAGGTATTTTTCCTTGAGAAGCGGAGTTATCCGGTACCGGTCATCTCCGAAATCATTCATCATTGCAAGAAGAATATTATACACAAGATCCACACCAATCATTTCCGACCATTCTACCGGACCGTGCGGATAATTTGTTCCGAGCTTCATTGCGGTATCAATGTCCTCTCTGTTGGATGTTCCTTCCTGTAAAACAAGATAAGCTTCGTTTATTATAAGTGTGATAATTCTCATTGCGATCATTCCAGGTCTGTCTTTTACAATACTGACTTCCATTTCAATATTCTCAAATAAGCTTTTGACTTTATTGAAATTCTCTTCTGAAGTGAATTTAGTCCGAGCAATTTCTATTCCTTTGGTTTCAGTAAAGGAAGGATACATCGATGCTCCTGCAATTCTTTCGGGATGCTTTGAATGGATTGACTGTTCGAGTGCCGTAATGCAAAGAGAAGATGAGATTATAATTGCTTTGGAATTTTTTTCATCAATGAAATTCAGGATATTGAACTTTACATCGCTGTTGTACCCGGTCAGTTCGAATACAAACTCAACTGACTCATCGAGTTCTTCGGTAATGTCATATTTGAATTTTAAAGTCTCGGATAATTCCGAAATCAGTTCTTCATTGTCACCTATTAAAAAGACTTTTTCCATTTTTAAAAAATTTATGTTTGAATATTTATAATATTAATATTGAATAATAAAGAATTAAAATCATATCTGGATAAACTTTATTTTAAGTACAAAGACAAACATTCTTCAAAAGATCCTGTCTGGATATTGCATGAATTTCAGGATGCAAAAGACATAGAGATCGCCGGTCTGATCACTTCCTGTTATGCTTATGGCCGGGTTGATCAGATCAATATTTTTATTAAAAGATTTTTAAAGAATATTGATTTTAAAGTTCACGAATTTACTTCTAATTACTCTGAACATAAAGACAAAAAGTATTTAGCAGCACTTAGTTACAGATTCAATACGGAAAATGATCTTTCATTACTTCTGAAAAACATTAATAATATTCTGAATAAATATCAAAGCCTTCAGGATCTCTTCGTTGAAAACTATCATGATGAACATCAGAACATACTTGAAGCTCTGGATAATTTTACTCTTAAGCTTAATGAATATTCTGACTCTGAAACAAATCACGGCTATCTTATACCTCTTTCGAAAAACCGGTCCACATGTAAAAGACTGAATCTTTTTCTTAGATGGATGATCCGAAAAGACGAGATAGATATTGGGATATGGGAAAAAGTGGATATGTCAAAACTGATAATGCCTGTCGATACTCATATTTACAGAGTAAGCAGAAAACTGAAAATGGTGAAACGGAATACGTGTGATTTGAAGTTCGCTCTGGAACTCACGGATAAACTCAGAAAATTCGATCAAAAAGATCCTGTAAAGTATGATTTTGCATTATGCCATGCGGGAATGGAAAAAGCTGTCCTATGAAAATAATATTGTGTTTCAGCTGTTTTACATTTCTGAATTGAATCTCTTTCGGAATCCGGGAAAAATAATTCTCCGGTTATATTTCACTACCCGGAATGTTTGATTCTGAAGAGGATGTAAACCAGATTTTATTTTTTAAAAATATTCTGAACAGTTATAATTCGAATTCACGGAAAAGCATGAAATTTTCCTTTTTAATCAGACAAATCTGATTTATCTTAAAACAACAATACAAATTTGTATTATAAAAGTGATTCCATAATTTTTAATCTTAAAAAAACAATTATGTTTAAAAAAATAAGATCTTACCTGCCGGTTTCTTTAGCATTCTTATTGCTTGTAATTTTATTCGGCTGCAATTCCAAAAGTCAAAAAGCCGAAGCTTTGCTGGAGCCAAAATCCGGCAGCAATGTAAAAGGTAAAATTACTTTTACCAAAGAAGGAAATACCATGAAAGTTCTTGCTGATATTGAAGGACTTACGCCCGGTCTTCACGGATTTCATATTCATGAAAAAGGGGACTGCAGCGCGCCGGACGGCACTTCAGCCGGCGGACATTTTAATCCGAAATCAATGAAGCATGCCGGACCGGACTCTCCGGAAAGACATGAAGGTGATCTTGGAAATATTAAAGCTGATGAATCAGGTAAAGCTCATCTTGATATAACGGATTCTATTCTGACCTTTGATGGTGAAAGTTCCATACTGGGAAAAAGTGTGATAGTTCATGAAAATGCAGATGATCTGACCACTCAGCCGACAGGTAATGCGGGTGGAAGAGTTGCATGCGGGATCATAACTATTGTAAATTAACATTATCGCTGTAAAAAATGGAAATCAGAACCTTTTAAAATCCCCTGACAAAGAACTGAGATCCGGAGCTTTAAAAAATAAATGCAGGCGGCATTATATAAAGGATATCCCTCAGAGTCCGGCGAGAAAGATGCCGGGATTCTGAAAAGGGTAATTTATATACAGAGGCCATACAATCATTTTAAATCATTCCAAATCATTCCAAATCAATCCTAATTCTTAATGTTAGTTTTAGTCTTATTTTTAGTTTGACTCGGGCTGAAATTCCGGATCACCGCACTGCCACATAATGAAGGCATATATATCGGAAATATTCTTGAAATATTCTGTCATGGTCTCACCGCCGAAGTGTCCCGTACTGTAATCCACATCAAGTAATATCGGATTATCCGAAGCATTATATTCCTGAAGTCTTGCCGCGAATTTTCCCGGGATCCAGGAGATCACTCTCGGATCATTATAGCCGGTTGTGATAAGTGTAGCAGGATATTTCTCACCTTTGACAAGATGTTCGTAAGCATCCATTTCTTTCAATGCATAATATTCTTCCTCAATGGTAACAGTACCGAATTCAGGAATATTTCCGGGACCGTTTGGACTGAATTCAGCCCTGATCGTATTCATACTCCCCACTTTTGGGATCGCTACTTTAAAAAGATCAGGTCTCTCTGTCATTGCTCTTCCTATAAGAATTCCCCCGGCGCTTGTTCCCGAACCGGCGAGTCTTTCTCTGGAAGTATAATTATTATCAACAAGATACTGAGCGCAAGCAATAAAATCTTTCCAGGTATTTGGCTTTGGTTTTTTCTGACCTGCCTTATGCCATTGGTCTCCTTTTTCACTTCCTCCTCTGACGTGAGCAACTGCATAGACCATGCCTCGCTGAAGCAAAGGATACATGTAAGTGTTAAAATACGGGCTTGATGATATTCCGTATGCTCCGTATCCTTCAATGAAACATATATTGCTGCCGTCTTTCCTGAATTTTGTTTTGTCATATATAATGGAAAGTGGCACCATTACCCCGTCATGAGACGGAATTTCAATTTCTTCAGATACAATATTATCTATACCGGAAATTTCATATTCTACATAAAACGGACCTTTCTGAAAATTATCATTTTCTATATCAAGAAAATAAAAATTAGATGGAGTGGTCCAGTTGCTGTTCCATATCGAACAGTCATTATTAAAAGAGCTTAAAGGTGAAATACTTGTGTTTCCTTTCAAAGGTAGCTCAACGGATCTAGTAATTCCGTCTTCATAATTCATTTTCGTGAAATAGCTTTCAATACCATTATAGATCTGTTCGATAATTAGGTAATCTTTTGTAGTTTGAATGGACTCTATTTTCTTATCATTCCCTTCAAATACTGTATTTGCATTTTCTACATCAGGATCTTTGAGATCAGTTTCTGTTACTTTAAAGTTAGATGCATTCTTAGTGGTCAGAAAATAAATTTTATCCTTATTGGTAACAAATGACTGTATCTCATCTTCTTTGGTACATAAAAGCTTCCAGTCAATTTTTTCTTCGAAAAGCATAGAATAAGGTGCATAGTAATATTCCTGATTATTGTCCACAGAACTTTTTCCAGCGATCATATAATTACTGTTATCATACCAGGCAATATACGGATATTCCTCTGGTTTAATATTGAGTTTCGGATCATGATCCCTGCTCAGTAAGAGCCGGTCATTTGATGCTTCATCTCCAAGTTTATGAATATATACTTCCGAATTCATTTTTGATTCCATTTCATGCACATCTCCGCTTTGTAGTTTAAGATACATGAAAGTATTATCACTGTCCTTAAGCCATCCGAAAGCATATGCATTATCAATTTGCAGAGGGTAAATGTTTTTTGTCTCCGCATCCATAATTTTTATGAACGGAATTTCCTTGCCGCTTTCAGTGATGCCAAGCATTATCATGTTGCCGTTATCACTTACGATCCAGGAACTTAATGTAAATGTCTTTCCTTCCTGATATTTTTCCACATCAAACAAAAGCTGATCCTGACCATCTTTACCAATCCTGTAAAAGAGTTTTCCAATCTCCTGACCGGGTAATCTTTTGATAAAATAATACACTCCGTTCCTTTCAGTGATAGATCCGTATTTGATCTTTTTTATTTTATCAAGCGCTGACATTTCATCTACTAATGTCTGCCTGTTTGGGATTTTGGAAAGTACATCGTCGGTATATGAAGCTTCATCCTTAAACCATTTTTCAACTACAGGGTCTTTGAGATCTTCTAGCCACTGATAACTGTCTCTGATAGTATCTCCGAAATAGACCTCAATGCTGTCAGATTTAAGTGTCGGAGGATATTTCCATTGTGAATCAGCTTTATTGCTGAACATAAGACTTAAAATAAATAAACAAATTGTTAATGTTTTTTTCATAATTCAAAAATGTTAATTAATTTTTGATAAATTCTTTGCCGGATAATAAAATTCAGCTTTAAATAATTTCCGGAATAAGACTATAACAATGAGCTTAGCAAACTCTCTCTATTCCGAAAATATTTCAAGGTATTATTTCTGACAATTAAAAGCTGTGTCTAATGCTAATAATCTTGTGATGACTATTACTGTATCAAAACCGGTTTTTTTTGTGTTTTCCTTTACAGAGTTAAACCCTTCTGCGATCACGTACAGTTTTCTTTTTGGATTTTTAACATCAAATGTATTGTAAAGAGAATCGATATTCTTTACATCTCCCTCTTCAGCGACATTATACATCTTTCCGGATTCACAGTCAGTCAGGAATCCAATACTGTTTTTATATTCAAACATTCCTCTGACCTTCATCTGAACTATCGGATTTGAATTTATTTCAGAATTCTCCGGTATAGGGTTTCCTGAAGATGTGTTTTTATCTTTATTGCTTTCGCAGCTCAAGAAACTAATGCTGATGAGTAAAATTATTATGTATTTCAATATGTATGGATTTATTTTTTTATGTATTTCCAGTTTCTTGTTTTGCCCTCTGAAAGCAATCCGATCGCTTGTGAAATTCTTCTGTCGCGGGTGGCTTCTGTTTTAGCTCCTTCTATCCATTCCATATATTCACGCTTATGTGACGGACTGAATGCGATAAAGGTATCTTTTGCTTTTTTATTCTTATTCAGAACTTTACTGAAATACCCGGGAACAGAGATCTCTTTGCTGACGGATTTTTGCGTTACATTAGCTTTTTTTAACTTTATGCCTTTATCATTAAGATCCATAGCTTCTCTGATCATGGATATTATTTCACCATCCGGAGGAAGATCCCCGAGACTTTTAATTTTGCCTAAATGTCCCATAGCTGATCTTTCGGTTAACTCAAGTGCCTTGTTCATTTTCATTAATGAAGCTTTCCAGAATGTAAATGCGCAATGCTGTTTGAATGCTGCCATGCTGCAGAGCATTTCTCCTTTGTAATCAAAATGCGGAAAACTCCATTTAATGGTTTCCTCAGTTTCAGGGCAGGCTTTATGCACGAGTCTTCTTATATGATTTAATATTGGTTTTGCAAATTCTTCTCTGCTTTTAATGTATGCATCAATTCTCTCATCAGTTACACCGGATATAATTTTTGTCGGCATAATTAAATAATATAAATGTGTTTAATATTTGATGATTAATTTGCATTTTATTTTTCTTAAAAGAAATCAATTTATAAATTAATAAAAAATAAAATGAACGAGAATATATTCTGGATTGTAACCGCCAAAGTAAAAGAAGGTGAAATTGACAATCTTAAAGCTCTGATATCTGAAATGACCGAATCTACATTAGCTAATGAACCCGGAGCAGTTAATTATGAATGGTTTATCAGTTCTGACGAAAAATTCTGTCACTTGTATGAAAGATATTCAGATTCAGAAGCAACTGTTTCACACCTGAAGAACTTTAATAAAAACTATGGAAAAAGATTCATAGGTTGTCTGGATGTTAAATCCTATACAGTCTATGGTAATCCTTCGGAAGAAATAATCAATATGCTTTCACCTCTGGGTGTAGTATTCATGCAGCCTGCCGGCGGATTTATCAGATAAATTTAATAAACAAATTACAAAAAAACCTGAATAATCTTTCGGTTATTCAGGTTTTATATAAGATCAGGATTGTTTCTTAGTTGTCGTCTTTTTTTGGCTCTTTCTTGAAAGTTTCAGTTGGTGTACTGCTTCTTTTGTATTCTCTGCTTGAATTATCATCACCTACTAAATCATAAGTCTTTGGAGGTGAATATGAATTCTTTGTGTAATTTCTTTTACTGCTGGATTTTTTCTTCTTGCTGTAATTCTTTCTTGAACTTTTTTTCTTTTTGCTGTATTTCTTTCCGGAATTCTTTTTCTTTTTACTGTACTTCTTACCGGATTTTTTCTTTTTGTTCTTATTTCCTGAAGAAACTTTTTTAGTTTTCTTTTTCTTGTATTTCTTGTTTGATTTTTTCTTGCTTGTTTTCTTTTTTTTCTTTGGACCTTGAATACTTGATGTTTCTGAACTGTTTTCTGTCTTCGCACTTAATAATGATGAATCACTAATCGCACCACCAAAAGCAAAAACAAATAAAAAAGACATTATAAGAAATGATCTTTTTGACATGCTTTTCTCCTTTTTTTGTTTATATTAAATTTCTGTAAACTTATGGCTTTTAATTTGAAAATACAATTCTTTTTTTAACTTTTTTTCTAATCATACTATTCATAAATTACACTAACTTTTATGACTAAAGACAATAAAAATAAAACAGTTGTGATCGCTATGAGCGGAGGTGTTGATTCTGCTGTCGCTGCGGCTCTGTTAAAAGATCAGGGATTTGATCTGATAGGAATCACTATGAAAACCTGGGGCTATGATGACATTCCGGAAAAGGATTCAGGATGCTGTTCGCTCGAAACGATTTACAGCGCAAGAAATGTAGCTCAGAATCTCGGCTTTCCACACTATACTCTTGACTTCACTGAAAAATTCAATGAAATAGTTATCAATGATTTTATCTCTGAATATCTGAAAGGTAATACACCTAATCCCTGTGTACTTTGTAACAAGTCGATCAAATGGGGCGCGCTTTTAGAAAAAGCTGAATCTCTCGGCGCTCATTATCTTGCCACCGGTCATTATGCAAAATTGAATTATGATGAAATCAACAAAAGGCACTTTGTGTCTGTTGCTGCAGACCGGAAAAAAGATCAGTCTTATGCTTTATGGAGAGTTTCCCAGTATGCGCTCAGTAAAACGATCTTTCCATTAGGCGGATTTACTAAAACCGAGATAAGACAAATTGCAAAAAAAATGGATCTCAAACCAGCTGATACGCCGGATTCACAGGAGATCTGCTTTGTGCCGAATGATAATTACCGGGAACTGATTGAAATGCGTAATCCCGGAATAAATGAAAAACTTTCCGGTGGTGATCTTGTATTCAATGATAAGAAAATCGGTACCCATAAAGGTTATCCTTATTATACTATCGGACAAAGAAGAGGTCTCAATGTTGCTGTCGGGAAAAAAATTTATGTATCAAAGATAGATTCTGAAAATAATGTAATCTTTGTAGCAGAAGAAGAAGAACTGTACAATAATCAATTCACTGTAAGGGATATTAATTTAATGAAACCGGAAAAAATTGAAGGTGAATTAAATGTCAAAGCAAAGATCAGATATAATGACACAGGACATGATGCTGTGATAAATCAGATAGATGAAGAAATCATAAATGTAAAATTTAAAAATCCCCAGAAATCAATTACTCCCGGGCAGTCTGCCGTATTTTATGATGGTGATGATGTGCTTGGCGGAGGAATTATTGATAAGATCATTTCCTGATCCGGGATACTGACATATCGGATCCGGGATCCGGTATTTTTTGATCTTGGAATTTTGATATCACAAATTCTATAGGACCCGATATTTTATGAAAATTGAATATTAAAATGTAAATGATAAAAATCTCAAACATAATCAGAAATAATGTTACAAAGAAAGATCCCGGAACAAAAAACCCGGTTTCCGGATATGCAGATCTGAATTCCGGAATTAATGATCTGAATTCTCATAAGAGAGTCATATTCCCTGAATCCTGTGACAAAAGGATCATCGCAGCAGTAAAAGTTTTACTTGAGGAAAAAATATGCAATGTTGTTTTAATTCAGGATAAAAATAACCATAAGCCCGGTATAAAAATCCGGAAAGGACTGACAATTGTATCAGTAGATTCAGCAAAGGATTTTTTAGAGGAATATCACGGCATTAAGTTGAAAAAAGATGCTGACCGGAAGTTGTCTGTTTCAGAAAAAGAACTGAAAGATCCTCTTACATTTGCGTGTATGATGCTCAGGAACAATCAGGCGGATGGTATCATTGCCGGTAGTATTTATTCAACATCACTTGTTCTGCGGAATGCTATCTCCTTAATTGGATTAAAGAAAAATAATAAAACGGTATCATCTTTTTTCCTGCTCAGATTTCCAAAAGATCATTTCCTTGGGAATAGAGTTTTTGCATATGCCGACTGCGGAGTTATACCGGTTCCGACTGCAGATCAGCTCTCTGACATTGCAATTCAGACTTCAGGAAATTTTTATAAACTCACCGGCTTAAAACCTAAAGTTGCGTTTCTTTCATTCTCAACAAAAGGCAGTGCAAAAGATGAATCACTTAACAGGGTTTTTGAAGGTATGAAAATTACAAAAAAAAAGAAGTCTGATCTGTTGATTGATGGTGAATTGCAATTTGATGCGGCATTCGTTCCCGAAGTTGCAAAAAGAAAAAATCCAAAGGGTCAGATAAAAGGGGACGCGAATGTTTTTATTTTTCCTGATCTGAATTCAGGCAATATAGCTTATAAGATCACTGAAAGAATAGGAGGTGCAAGCGCAACCGGTCCGATTCTTCAGGGACTGGCAAAACCAGTAATGGATCTGTCAAGAGGCTGCTCGGCAGAAGATATTATCAATATGACGAAAACAATTTTAAAATACTGATTACCTAATACTTAATACTTAATACTTAATACCTAAAACCTAACTTATATCCTTTTATCCGTTCTGTTCAGAAAATCCCTTATCAGCTGATCATTTGTTTCCGTTAGTTCTTTCGGGGTTCCGTGAAAATAGATCTTACCTTCGTGCATCATCGCAACTTCGTCAGCAACGTCATATACACTGAAGATATCGTGAGTTACAACTATAGAAGTAACTTTTAATTTATCCCCCAGATCTTTGATGAGATCATCGATCTGATCACTCATAACGGGATCAAGACCTGTTGTAGGTTCATCGTAAAGAATGTATTCAGGATTGGTGGATAATGATCGGGCAAGTGAAACTCTTTTTTTCATTCCTCCGGAAAGATCCGATGGTTTCATGTGTTCGATATTAGGCAATCCGACAAGTTCGAGTTTTTCAGCTACAACTTCCCTGATCTTTTCTTTTGGCATGTTTGTGTTTTCCTTAAGAGCAAGTCCTATGTTTTCCTCAACATCCATTGAATCAAAAAGCGCTGCACCCTGAAAGAGAAAACCGAATTTTTTTCGTATCTCGTAAACTTCTTTCTCCTGCATGGTTGAAATATTTTTTCCTTCGATCAGGACTTCTCCTTCATCAGGTACCAGCAATCCTATAATATGTTTTAATAATACGGACTTACCGCAACCGCTTCTTCCGATTATAACAAGTGTAATTCCGTTTTTAATATTAAGATCCACTCCGCGGAGTACTTCCTTGCTTCCAAAACTCTTTCTTAAATTTTTTATTTCTATCATCTGTTTTTCGTTAATTCTTGAATATTAGATCATTATAAAATTGCTTTCAAATTACCTTTATTTATATCTAAAAAAAAGAAACTAATTTAATCGTGTATTGAATTAGCTCATTGCGATCCATAACAATATAAATTTTTATTCAAAAAAATTAAAAACTCTGCAAAATCATATATTTTTTTCTGAAGTTGAAAACAAACCCACTAGTTATAATTCAATTCTTGCGGAAAGTAATTAAATATTTGTTCATGGTAAGCCAATATCTGTTAGTAGTCATCTGTAATCTTTTAAAAGCTGCAGGTATTTGTGACAGGTAAACCAAAAATTGTAACAAATAAAACAATATCTGTTTAAAATATTCATATAATTGCTCCAAGTAAGCCACCCGTTGTTCCAATAAAGCCATTCGTTGTTCCAATAAAGCCATTCGTTGTTCCAATAAAGCCATTCGTTGTTCCAATTAAACCACCCGTTGTTCCAATAAAGCCATTCGTTGTTCCAATAAAGCCATTCGCTGTTCCAATTAAGCCACCCGTAGTTACAAGTCAGTCATCTTCTGTCTAAAATATGCGTCCCGTGTTTAAAATATGATATCGTGTATTTAAAATATATTATGATGTATCTAAAATATGTTGTAATATATTTAAAACCAGTACTGCCCAAAAGATTTTGTAAAATCAATAATTGTTTAAAATTCACTTCAGATTCAAAGATTGCAAAGTGTGATATAAAACAAGCCTCCTGTGATAAATTTCCGGCAATTTATTTTTATCACCAGAGTGAGATTTTTCTTTGCCGGCTTTTTTTTGATCTTTCAAAAGAAAGCCGGTTGGATTTTTCTAAATTCAGATAAAGAGTAATTTTTATTAATCGATTTTGACAAGATTGACTTCAGTATTACATAAATAGGATTTATACATTGAAAATTAAAATGTTAAAATTTACATTTGAATCAAATCAGATAAACATTTTCAAAAATAATCATAAACCTAACAGGGGGAAAAATGAAAAAAATATTATTATCTCTTGCAATTGTAATAACTTTTGTAAGTTTCAGTTCACAAAAAGCTGTATCTCAGACCGGATATAATTCTTTACTGGAATACTGTACCGGTACCTGGTGTCAGTGGTGTCCATGCGGACATGATAATATAGAAGGTATTCTTGCAAATTATCCAAATACAGTAGTACTTTCTTACCACGGAGCAGGTAGTGATCCATGGCAGAGTTATTCTGCAGGCATCCGGGGATTATTTGGCTTTAGTTCTTATCCATCCGGAGTAGTCAACAGAAAAACCGGAATTATTTCTTACAGCGCATGGAACAATGAAGTAGTGCTTCAGACTTTGCTTACTCAGCCGACTGTCAGCATAGAAGTTAATAATAAAAGTTATGATGCAAATACAAGAACTATAACAGCTAATGTTGTACTTAAAGCTTTAACTGATTTAACAGGTGATTATTATGTGAACTTTGTATTAACAGAAAGTAATCTGATATATTCACAAACCGGAAACGCAACTTGTACAGGAGCTTCTAATTATGTTCATACTTATGTTGTGAAAAGTATGATAAATGGCGATCTAGGAGAATCTGTTGTTTCAGGTAACTGGGTTACCGGACAGGAAGTATCAAAAAATTTAAGTTATGTAATTCCCGATAATCCTGTTGTTCTTGATCCAGGCAATTGCGATATCAATATCTTTGTTTACAAACAGGGAACCAGTATTGGAAGCAATTACAATGTTCAGCAGTCAATGAGAACTTCAGTTACGGGTACAACCGGTATCAATAATCTTAACTCTATTGCTACAGAATATAAATTATCCCAGAACTATCCAAACCCGTTTAACCCAACTACAAATTTTAATTTCACAATTCCGAAAAATGAAAACGTCAGCCTTAAGATCTATGACGTTCTTGGAAATGAAGTTGAAACATTGGTTGACGGTCAGTTAAACGCCGGTACTTATGGTGTTGAATTTGATGGTTCAAAATATGCCAGCGGAATTTACTTCTACAGACTCTCTTCCGGAAATTTTGTTGAAACTAAGAGGATGAATCTGATCAAATAGATATTGTGTAGAGTTTAATGGAGTTGCTGGAGTGAATGGAGTGATTAAGTTTATTGAATAGTTAAGATAATAGCATTAATTTAAAGCCGTGAGTTTTTTATTCACGGCTTTTTTTACAGGAAAGAATTTTATTAATTAAAATTTAAACAAATCATGAAAAATCTATTCTTACTAATTCTTTTAATTGTATTCTCAAATGCGCAAAGTCAATGGACTGTCGTAAGTACGGTTCCATCCAGTCCTAATATTAATTCAATATCAGTTGTAAACCAGAATGTTATCTGGATATGCGGAGATGCAACAGCATTATACAAAAGTACAGACGGAGGACTTACATGGGTTTCAGGAAACACTGGTTTGCCTTCGGGTAATCTTTATGGTATCTCAGCTCTTGATGCTTCTACGTGCTGGGTAGGAACTGTCAACGGAAGTATATACAAAACTACTGACGGCGGTTCGAGCTGGACATTACAGTTTTCCCTGGCAGGAAGTTTTTCAAACGGAATAAAAATGTTCAATCAGAATTACGGAGTGTATCAGGGAGATCCTACCGGTAACGGACAGCCTTATCAATTGAGATATACAACCAACGGAGGTACTAACTGGATCTTATCACCCGGAGCACCTATCGCTACAAGTGAATTTGGTGTGATAAATGCCTGGGACTGGACTGACACAAGTCATTTCTGGATTGGTTCTGCTAATACTGTCGCAAATGCTACAACTGCAAAAGTTTACAGAACATCAAACGGATTTGGCGGAGGCGGATGGTTGTCTGCTACTTTACCGGGTGTTGGCGGAACAGCCGGTCTTTACTATCAGGCAGTTGCATTTACAGATGTCAATAACGGAATGGCAGGATCTAACGGCAGCAACATTATGAAAACCAGTGACGGCGGAGCTACATGGACAACTGTTCCGAATCCTTCCGGAGTAACTTCTTTTGCTGCAATAAACATGAACGGAATTAAAGACGGTTCTAATACCATCAGAATCAGTCTGGGAGATGGTTTAACGAATTATTGTTTCAGTACAACTAACTACGGAGCTACCTGGGTCTCAGAACCTCTGCCTGTTGCCGGTCAGTCTAATGGTATTCAGGATATGGAATTCATTAACGCTAATCTCGGATTTGCCGGAGGTAATCTCGGTACTTTTATGAGATACGGCACTCCTTCAGGAATAACTTCTCTGAATAATGAATTACCTGGCGGATTCAGCCTTAGTCAGAATTATCCTAACCCATTCAATCCGGCTACAAAGATCAATTTTTCCATTCCAAAAAATGAAAATGTTAGTTTAAAAGTTTATGATGTACTTGGAAATGAAATGGAAACATTAGTTAGCGGTGATCTTAGTTCAGGTAGTTACAGTATCGATTTTGACGGTTCAAAATATTCAAGCGGTATCTACTTCTACACTCTTACATCAGGAAGTATTAAAGAAACCAAGAGAATGAATCTTATCAAATAGGATTGTATTTTATATTCATTGCAATATTCATCAGCGCATTGTCTTAAATTTAAATGGTCAGTAAATGAAGATTTAGTTTAAAGCCGTAAGTTTGATTACTTACGGCTTTTTTATTTTGAAATGAATATTCTTATCAAAATTTAAACATATTTTTATGAAAAAGTTAATTTTAGTATTGATGTATCTTCTGATTACAGATCTGAATTATGCGCAGCTTATCTATGAGTCAAACTGGAGCACTGTCGGCGGTAACAGTAACAGAACAGGATATGATGAAAATTTTTTCGGAAGTTTTTCCGGTTTTGATAAGACATTCAATGCTCCGGGTTCTTTATGGGGAATGCCTGTTTTTACTTATCATCAGTACTTTGCAACTACAAGATATACTTCATTAAATCCATTAAAAGCACTGATCGCAGGATATAGTTTTAAAGGAACTTCTGATCCTATCTGGACTTATGGCGCAAACTCCGGTGTAAATGTCATTATGGGTATGAATGACAACAAAGTATATGTAAGAGATTTTCAGCAAAACGGATATGATACAATATTTGCTTTGGATGCGGAAAATGGATCACTCTTATGGAAATCAGGATTTACTGTTGAAAGAGGGATAATCTGGACTGCAGTGTTTGCGGATAATGGTGATCTGATCGTTCCGGGTTCCGGCGCAATGCGGATCATGCGGATCAACCATAATAACGGCGATACGGTATGGACTAATAACCGGATAATTCCAAACACAGGAGCTGAAACCATGTGCATAAACGGCAATACTCTTTATGCATGGGAAGGAGGTCTTACCACTCCTAAGAAAATAATTGCTATAGATGTTAATTCCGGTGTTAAGAAATATTCATCTGCTGATCTTCCCGGAGACGGTGATCAGGAAATTCCTTTTACAGTTTCAAAGAACGGGGTTGTCTATTGTATCAGGGACGGCGGTCTTATGTATGCATTGAAAGATAACGGAATCGGTTTTGAAACATTATGGTCACGAAGCGTGATGCAGCCGGTCGGAACTTATACTCAGTTTGCAATCGGAAAAGACAATTCTGTATATATTCCGTTTGGTAGGAAAATTTATAAACTTAATCATATCAACGGTGAAGCATTGGATTCATCTGTTGATCTTGTATCGACCGGAAATATTAATCCGAGATTTGCAATGGGAATTTTCGGAGAATTATATGTCGGCAACGGAGCAAGTGTTCCCTCAGAAGGTAAATTTTTTGCATTCAGCAATGATCTTAAGACTCTGACAGGAGAGATCACTTTTCCATATAATTATTATTCCGGACCAGCACTTGGAAGCAGTTTCACTTTCCCGCACATTCTGTTTACAGGGGCCGGAACAGAAATAAAGGCAAAGTATCATTTTATAGATAATGTAATATCATTAAATACCGGTATTCCGGAAAATTATTATCTGAAGCAGAATTATCCGAATCCGTTTAATCCAACTACCAGTTTTGAATTTGGCATTTCGGAATCCGGATCTGTTTCATTGAAAGTCTATGATGTCTCCGGAAAAGAATCAGCTACACTTGTAAATGAAATATTATCTCCCGGAAAATACAAATATCAATTTTCAACAATTAATTATCCTCTGCCAAGCGGAATATATTTTTATACATTTAAATCAGCTGAATTTATTGAAACAAAGCGTATGATACTTTTGAAATAGAATGTTTGTTAACTGGTTAACTGTTTAACCGGTTAATTGTGTTATCTGCCGGGACGTTATGATAAATTTATAATCAACGTTTTTAAAACCCGGAATTATGTAAATCCCGGATTCTCAATCTCAAATTCCAAATATGGTGAAAGTTATCAGTACTGATATTACCAAAAAGGAATCTCCTAAAAAATAGTTATATTAAATAA
>CALMST010000306.1 GCA_937872315.1 uncultured Ignavibacteria bacterium
TATTTAACCAAAATCATTTTTCTGACATTCGAGAATTCACCTGAACTTAACATATAATAATACACACCGCTCGAAAGTCCGGATGCATTGAAACTGATCGAGTAATATCCGGCTGTCCTGTAATCATTTATAAGTGAAGCAACTTCCTTACCTGAAATATCAAATACTGTAAGTTTTACTTTTCCGTCCGTGGGAATATTGAACCTGATATTTGTTTCAGGATTGAACGGGTTCGGATAGTTCTGGGACAACTCATATTCACCCGGAACACCGATGACGACTTCATTTTCAAGATAGAAATATTCAGAATTCCCGTTGAAGTCTGTCTGCTTCAGTCTGTAAGAATAATTCCCGGCGTTCAGGTTTTTATCGGTGAAAGTATAATCAACCGGCACAGAAGAATTACCATTACCTTTTACACTTCCTGTTAATACCCATTGGCCGGGATTGATTATATTTTTCTGTGAACGCTCGATTTCGAAACCGGAGTTATTTGTTTCTGCAGCTGTGGTCCAGTTAAGCTTTACATTATTTCCGTTTACAAATGAAACAAAAGATGACAGTTCCACCGGAAGAACAAAGTCATTAACAATTGCAAAGCCTTTAAAACCGGCAAGTGCTGAAGCTTCTGGTATTATCTCGGCTGCTCCTTCGGAGGTTATCCTGTAAACTCCGTTAGCGGTGGTTAACAGGTATTGATCTCCGCCAAGATGTACTGCCCCGCGGCATGTGGAATCATTTAAACCGGTAATCCGGATATTAGTAGTATCAAAAGTGTTTCTGTTAATTTTTTCCATGTGAAGCGAAGTTTCCAATAATGATGGATGCTCAATGACTTCTCTCCAGTTATAGAAGTAACCGTCAGTATTATTATAAAGAATTGCATGCTGAAAAGTTTTTGGAGCTCCCGGTAATGGAAAACCTCCTCCTTCGATGGTAAAAATGTTTGAATAAAAAGCATCTGAAATTCTAATGGTTGCAAGAACTCTTTCATTCGAAGGACCTACAACTGTACTAGAATGAAAATTCATTGTATATAACAAAGAATCTTCATGCGAATAAATAAGCGAGTTAATATAGTTATGGGATATCCAGGTATTAAATCCGCGTTCGTTTATATAACCTACGTAAGTGCATACACCGGTTAAGGGATCAACCGTAACAAGTGAATTATCCCAAAACCAGGAACGTGTAACAAGAACCGCATAGAATTTATTGTCGTCAGTATTCAAAGTAATTCCGCAGGCTTCCAGGATATCAAAAGTATCAAGAGTAAGAGGTATAAGGTCAGTTACGGGAGTATAATCCGATACCCTGAAAGTTTGAATATTGGTGCCTTTAACACCTACTATATAAGGATAAGCTTCAGCTTTATTCTGTATAACGCCCGTTAAAAGTATTAATAAAAATATAAAGGTAAGAGAATATTTAAGGATCTTAGGGAAGATGCTGATTAATATTTTTGTATAATTTTTCATGATGTTCCTGTTAAAATTATAAAAGAACTATCTTTAATTTCATTACAAAATTATGCTGAATAATAAGGAACTTAAATTCAATAATATTTCCTGCGGGTGTTTGAACAATGGTATCAGATGTTTTGAATAATTATTGTACATAAAAAAACCCGCTGGGCGCGGGTTTTATATGTTTCCGTTAAATATTTACTGTTTAATTATTAGCTATGATTGACGCTCCAAGTTGCTCAGTTCCTGTAGCTCCAACAAATCCTCTTGCATAGACAGTGTAGATCTTTCCATTCTCCAGAGTAATACCAGGAAGAGAAAGCACAACTGTTGTGGTTCCTGCCAATCTGACTTCAAGATCATATGTTGCTGCAGCTACCGGAGTGAAACTTGAAAATTCCCTGAATGTATAGTCAGGGAAAAGCACCGGACCGCCTGTTACCGCAATATCAACGGCAGGAGCATTTGGTGATAAGTGAATAAATCTTACATGAGCATTCCCGCTTGCAGGTGGTGTAAGGTCATCATCAACCCTGATCACAGATATATTACTCACAGAGTCAACCGCGAAAATAGAATATCTTGCACCTTCTGTAAAAGGTAAAGTTGCGTCTATCACCGTTGTGGAAGTTCCTGTTACATTAACTCTTATTCTGTTGTCCCCTGCATTTAATGCAGTGTAAGGTAAAGTAGCAAGATACGGTACATTTGTTGCTACTATATTATCATCAACCAGAATATCCACATTTGGAGCATTTGGAGAGGCATGCGTCACAGTTGTTTGCGGATTCACTACAGCCGGTGGACTGGCAACAGTGTTATCATCTTCCGAGCATCCCGTTAATAATGTACCTGATGTAAATGCAAAGATTGTCATGAAAAGCACCCGGGAGTATCTCTTTATTTTTTTCAGCATCATATGTATTTCCTTTCTTTTTAGTTTTTAGATTATTGGAATAAATGATGTAACTTTCATAACGTGCAAAACGTTCATTTTCCAATGTTAAGAAATTGTAAACAAATCTGCTGCTGTGTCGCTGGTAAATAAACAGGGGCTGCCAAATCACAGACGGGAATGTTTTGAAAACTAATCAATTGATTTTGAGCTGTAATGTTTTTTCTTGTAAAATTTTTATATTGTTTTAGACGGCGCTGCAGATTTTCATCGTTCAGCAAAAAAAAATAATTTGTAAGAATATATAATTCGTGATAAATTGTGTTAATCCGCGGCAAAAAAAATATCAATCAATTGCAGCTGATCACAAGCGGTCAGCATAAATAAAATTATGGAATTAAAGATACAGGATCTGAAGAAATCATTTGTTAATTCAGGGAAAGAGGAATTTAAAATAATAGACATCAAAGAATTTGAACTTGATCCCGGTGAGCAGATCGCAATTAAGGGCGAAAGCGGTTCGGGTAAATCTACTTTTCTTAATCTGCTTTCGGGTATTATAAGAGCTGATTCCGGACAAATATTTATAAACGGCACTGACATAGCCGGATTAAGTGAAGCCAAAACCGACAGATTCCGCGCCGCGAACATTGGTTATATTTTTCAGACATTTAATCTGCTTCAGGGCTATACCGCTCTTGAAAATGTAATGATCGGAATGATGTTCGCCGGAAAACCTGACAAAATTACAGCGGAGAATGCGCTTTCGACAGTAGGATTATCCGGAAAGATGAACAACAGACCGAATGAACTTTCTGTCGGTGAGCAGCAGAGAGTTTCCGTTGCAAGAGCAATTGTCAATTCACCTGTTTTGCTTTTAGCCGACGAACCAACTGCTAATCTGGATTCAAAAAATTCCGGACTTATTATTGATTTGATCAGGGAGATCTGCTCTGATAAAAAAATATCGCTTATTACGGTCACACACGATCCGATGCTGCTGGATCATTTCGATACTGTAATAAATTTTTCCGAAATAAATATTTCCGGATAATCTTAGCATATGAATATTCTTAAAATTGTATTCAGAAATTTAAAACACAGAAAGCTGTCTTCAATACTTACGGTAATATCCATAATGACCGGTGTTGCTCTTGTAATTTCCATCATGCTAATAAAGCAGGAAACCGAAGATGCATTTAATCAGACTGCAACAGGATATGAGATCATAGTAGGTCCAAAGGGAAGCCCATTGCAGCTTACTCTCAGTACGGTTTATCAGATCGGAAATCCGATTCAGAATATGCCTTTGAGTACATATGAGCTTCTAAAAAATGATAAACGTGTAAAGCTTGCTATACCTTATGTTTTGGGAGACAATTTTAAAAACTTCAGGATAGTTGGAACTGTGCCGGAGATATTCACAGAGTTTGAATATAAGAAAGGATTAAATTATAAATTCAGTGAAGGAACAATTTTTTCACAGGATCTTGAAGCAGTGATCGGATCTGAGACTTCGGACAGGACAGGATTAAAAACCGGTGACTATTTTATGGGTTCACATGGTATAGAATCTTACGAAGGGTCAGAATCTCATGATGAATATAAATTCAAAGTAGCCGGAGTTCTTGAAAAAACATATACACCTGTGGACAGGGTAATATTTGTTCCGATGAATGCTGTATGGAAGATACACAGTCACGAGGCAGATCTCAGAAAAGCTGAAACCGATTCATCCGTTCATATTCACAAAGATGAAATATCAGATGACTATGAAAAAACCATTACAGCTGTTTTATTAAAACTAAAAAGTCCTGTATATTTTGATCTCCTGCGGAGGCAGATCAATGATAATAAATACGAAGGAATAAATGCGCAGGCAATACTTCCGGTCTTTGAGATAAAACAGTTGTTTGATATTATCGGAAACATAAATTCCATATTAATGATAATCTCTTATCTTGTTATATTCACAGGAGCAATTTCGATATTTGTGTCTATATATAATTCGATCAACGAAAGAAAAAGAGAGATTGCCATACTGAGATCTCTCGGAGCAAAGAGATCCTATATTTTCCGTACAATAATTCTGGAAGGATTTTTTATAAGTCTAACGGGAGCGCTGGCGGGAATTTTTACGTCGCATTTTTTAATTTACATATTCCGGAATAAGATCTCGGATCTTACGGGAATTCAGATCAGCGGAGTTGCTTATAATGCTGAAGAATTAATCATTCTTTCCGGAACAGTTTTACTGGGAATACTTGTAAGCTTATTACCTGCGATGAAAGCTTATCGAACAGACGTTGCGGAAAATCTATCTCCTTTAAGTTAAGGAGTATTTAAGTTTATATGTTCTAACAACCAATTAAATTAATAAACCGGAAGAAATCTATCCTCCCGGTTCAATTTACAAATTTGAAATTCGACAATCTTCTGCGGATTACTTGATCAGTATCATCCGCTTAACTTCTATAAAATCCCCGCTCTCTATTCTGTAAAAATAAACACCGCTCGACAGATTACTGCCTCCCTCTGTGGCAGAAAAATTAATTGTATAATTTCCTGCTGCTCTCAGCCCGTTTATCAGAGTCTTAACTTTCTTACCGGTTACATCATAAACCTCCAACTTTACATTCCCCTGTTTAGGGATTGAAAAGTTTATTGTTGTGACGGGATTAAATGGATTTGGATAATTTTGATATAATTGTATTTCTTTCGGAAATATAGAATTATTATCTGCTATACTTACAATTAAAGGTGCATTGCACAAGCTATCAGTTTTTGTAGCATAAATATTAGATTCATAATATGTTGGAGGGTAATCAGTAAATCCCGTAAAAATAAACCCGGAGTCATTTGTAGCATTAACAGCTCTCGGAAGAAATGAATAATTACCTTTTTTTTCTAGAGTTGGAATAATTTTATTAAATATTAAATTTCCTTTTTCATCAATCTTAGAAACAGCCATTAGAAATGCCTGATTAACGTTACCTATCCCGGCTAATAAAACATTTCCTTCTTTTGAAATACACATTGATTCACATCCAAGCACACCTTTGAAATAACTGTTCTGGAAAATTGTTAGTCCAGCAGAATCAATCTTATATAAAATCATAGAGTCTAATCCGCCACCAATAAATATATTACCTGCTAAATTTTCAACCAGATCTCTTCTATTAGGTAGAAAAAAATCTTTCTTCCAAACTACTTCTCCAGTGCCGGTCGTTTTGGTCAAAGTAGTTCCATATCCAAGCATATAAAGAAAATTATCAGAACTTTGAATAATTCTAATAATATCAGTTGTGAAACTATAAATACTGTCCCATTCGAGATTTCCATTAGAATCTGTCTTTACTAAATAACCAATACTGGAAGAACCATACAAAGTACCGCAGGCAATAATCCCACCATCATTTGTAATTTTGTGATCAGAAAAAAATGCTCCTTGATATCCTGGTCGTGTAAATTTTTTTATCCAATTAATTTCTCCAAAATTATCAGTTCTGATTAATAAAGTAGAATCTCTATTCCCCCCGGAAATTACGAATCCACTATCGGAAACCTGAGTAACTGCATCACATGTTAAAGGTCCTCCTATCAAATTACTATCAAATAGTCTTTGCCATAGTACTATGCCATTTTCGTTTATTTTAGTAATTACAGAGCTACTATTAAATCCAATATAATTATTAGACAAAATAAGATATCCTCCACCATAAGTCTGGATCACATCCTGACCATTATCCTCATAATTATTATAATCATACCACTTCTGCCACGTCACCGCCTGCCCCTGCGCGCACACCGGCAGAAGAAAGCTCAGGACAAATAATATTTTTATCAGATTTTTCATT
>CALMST010000307.1 GCA_937872315.1 uncultured Ignavibacteria bacterium
AATACTTAATACTTAATACTTAATACTTAATACCACAAGACTCAAGATAAGATTTTAATGTAATTTGTAGTTTGAATTTTGAAATTGAAAAGCCGGATGACCTTCTCCGGTTTTTTAATTTTTACGCAAAACCTCAATACCATCCAATTGAAATATATAAATTGAAATCTATTTACTACATTGTCCAAATTCAAACCGTAAACTAACAGGGGGTATTATGAAATACTGTTTACAATTCTTTATCTTTTCATTTCTTTTAGTAATATTTAGCTTCTCTGATTTATTCTCATCGCAGATTCCTTTAAAAAAGGACAACACTTCAAGTCTTAAGAATGATATAGTCAGTGAAACTGTATTAGATGAACAGAGATCAGATCAGTTTAAGGATGATGATATTAAGAAATATCTTGACGAAAACGGCAGACCCCTTTTTGAAAGAAATATTAAAAACTTTAAAACAAACGACAGCGCAGAAGGAGATTCTTTTCAGGAATACCCGTTTACAGGAGCGGCAGCTACCGATTACTTTGGTTTTTCTGTAGCATCTGCAGGTGATGTGAACGGTGACGGTTTCGCTGACATTATCGTAGGTGCGCCTTTTAATGATGCCGGAGGAAATGATGCCGGAAGGGCTTACATTTATTTCGGAAGTTATGTGATTGATTATACTGCGGATGTGATACTTACAGGTACAGCAGCAGGCAGTAAAGCCGGTTATTCAGTGGCTTCTGCCGGTGATGTCAACAGGGACGGTTATGCGGATGTTATTATCGGAGCTATAGGATATAATTCTAATAACGGGAGAGCGCTTATATATTTCGGTGGGAGTTCAATGAATAATGTAGCTGATGTAATTCTTGACGGACAGGGAGCAGGCGAACTTTTTGGTTACTCTGTTGCATCTGCAGGTGACGTGAACCGGGACGGCTTTTCGGATGTCGTTGTAGGTGCATATGCTTATTCGGGATATGACGGAAGGGCTTATGCTTTTTTTGGCGGAGCCGGTATGGATAATACGGCAGATCTTATCTTCTCTTCAGGCGATCCGGGTTCTGCATTCGGTAATTCCGTAGCTTCGGCAGGTGATGTAAATTCAGACGGATACAGGGATATTATTATCAGTGAACTATTAGGTCCGTCAAGTTACGGAAAAGCATTTATTTTTTTCGGCGGTGTTTCTATGGATAACATAGCAGATGTAACAATGACAGGATCGACTCCGGCGGATTATTTCGGATCATCCGTGAGTTCGGCGGGAGACATGAACGGTGACGGGTTTGATGATGTGATCATCGGAGCATATTATTTTAATGCTCAGACAGGCGCAGCTTACATTTTTTATGGCGGAGCAGCTATGAACAATGTTTCCGATGTCACTTTAAACGGAACGGCTTTTTCAAATATATTCGGCGCATCAGTTGCCGGAGCCGGAGATGTGAATGGTGATGGTTTTAAAGATGTTATAGTCGGCGCCAGACTCAATACCAATTCAGGAGGAAGTAATGCAGGTTGCGCTTTTGTATATTACGGAGGGTCAACAGTCAACAACGTTCCAGATGCAGTATTTAACGGAAGCAATGCAAGTGACCAGTTCGGATTCTCTGTTGCAAATGCGGGAGATGTCAACAAAGACGGATACTCAGATCTTATTATCGGAACACCATATAATGATCAGGCAGGAAATGATGCAGGCAAAACCTGGTTGTACACAAACACAAGAAATTATACGGCGACACCATTAGCTTCTTTTTCAGGACCGGGAGGAAATGATTATTACGGACTTGCCTCAAAAACAGCAGGAGATTTAAACGGAGACGGATACAGTGATGTAATGGTCACTTCAATAAATAATCAGCTGGTATATATTTATTACGGAGGTAAACTAATGGATAACAATGTGGATTTAATAATCTATTCAGTGTATCCCGGATCTGCTTCCTTTGGAAAGTCTATTAGCACTGCGGGAGATTTAAACGGTGACGGATATTCTGATATTATAATAGGTGCTGAGGAATCTGCGCCGAATAATGTCGGAATGGCAGCTATCTATTTTGGTGGAGCAAATATGGATATCTATCCTGACCTGTTCCTGATCGGACAGAGTTCTAACGCATATTTTGGATCATCAGTGTCTTATGCAGGAGATGTGAACAATGACAATTATGATGATGTAATAGTCGGAGCACGAAGCGCCGGTAAAGCTTATGTGTTCTTTGGTGGACCTTCAATGGATAATATTGCGGATGTAACAATGACAGGAACGGCATTATTCGGTTATTCCGTAACTGATGCAGGAGATATTAATGGAGATAATTACGATGATGTGGCTGTAAGTGCTTACCTTGATCTGAACAGTGTAGGAAGGGTATTTATTTATTACGGTGGGGCATCCATGGACAACATTGCCGACAAGATACTTACCGGTTTAGGGCTGAATAACAAATTTGGTCAGGGTATAGTTAATGCAGGAGACGTAAATGCGGATGGTTTTCCTGATCTGTTAGTCCTGGAATCCGTACCTGGTTTCTTACCGATTGATTCACGCGGGATGGTTCAGGTTTTTTACGGGGGGGTATCAATGGATACAATTCCGGACCTTACAATGATCGGCCTCGATCAGAATTATAATCTGGGAGTTTCAATGTCAACCGCAGGGGATTACAACCGGGATGGTTATACAGATTTTCTTTTAAGTTCCGGAAATGCAAAAAGAGTTTATTTTTATTTCGGAGGACCTAATGTTGATAATATATATGATTATGTTATTGCCGGTGAAAAGGTAAATACAAATATTTATTTCGGAATGTCTGCTTCTTATGCCGGAGATGTCAACGGTGACGGAGCGCCTGATATTATTGCCGGAGGGTATAATATTAACCTGCCCGGGAATGCATACATATTCACATATTCAAATACAAATATTGATATAACCGATGAAGGTTTTCTGGGAGCAGGAGCGGGTGACTGGTTCGGATATTCGGTTGCTTCCGCTGGTGATGTCAACGCTGACGGATACTCGGACGTTATCATCGGAGCAAGGCTAAATGATGCGGTATCCGCAGATGCGGGAAGAGCTTATATTTATTTCGGCGGCAATCCGATGGATTACAATCCTGATGTGGTACTGAACGGAGTTTCGCCTGGTGACAATTTCGGATTTTCAGTCGCATCAGCCGGAGATGTAAATGCCGATAATTATGACGATGTGATAGTCGGTGCTCCGCTTAATGATGCGGGAGGATTCGATGCCGGCAGAGCTTATATATTTTACGGCGGCGCTGTTATGAACAATGTAGCCGATGTGATTCTGACCGGACAGGCATCGGGAGATTATTTCGGATGGCGGGTTGCATCCGCAGGAAATTTCAACGGGGATAATTTCGGTGATATCTGGGATGATGTGATAGTAGGAGCTCCTTATAATGATGCCGGCGGATCTGATGCGGGAAGAGTTTATGTTTATTTCGGGGATTACACAATGAACAATGCAGTTGATGTGATCCTTACAGGTGAAGCAGCAGGTGATATTTTCGGAGTATCGGTTGCTTCAGCAGGGAATGTCAACGGCGATAGTTTCGGAGATATTATTGTTGGAGCAAGCAGAAATGATTTTTCTGCCGCAGACGGAGGGAGAGCATATATATATTACGGAGCTATGTTGCCGGCTAACACTCCTGCGGTTTACCTGAACGGTTATCAGGTTGGAGCAGGTGATTCTTACGGATACAGTGTTGCATCAGCAGGTGATATGAACGGCGACACTTACGGTGACGTGATCGTCGGGGCATATTCAAATAATCAGGCAGGTAATGACGCAGGAAGAGCTTATCTATACTACGGCGGAGCTTCTATGGATGCTAATGCTGATATGAATTATTATGGTGAAAATGCCAATGATAATTTTGGTATATGCGTAGCTTCCGCCGGTGATGTGAATTCAGACGGTTATTCTGATTTAATTATCGGCGCAGTTTTTAATGACGCGGGCGGTACAGATGCGGGAAGAGCCTATGTGTATTTCGGAAGACCTGAAATAAACAATGCTGCCGATATTATTCTTACAGGAAAATCACAGGACTATTTCGGATGGTTTGTTGCTAATGCCGGTGACGTAAACGGTGACGGGCTGAGTGACCCTGTCGTCGGCGCGTATAAAAACAGTCAGGTATTGACAGAAGCCGGCAAAGGATTTCTTTATCTTTCATCATATCCGGCAAACCACTGCGAACTCACTTTGAAAATGATCCTGCAGGGCTATTACAATAATGTTTCAAAGACGATGTTATCTTCTGACACAGTGAGAATAAATCTCAGAAGTACTGCTTTTCCATATATTATTGTGGATCAGGCTAAGTCAGTTGTAAGCAAAGTTAATTTTACCTCAAAATTCTATTTCAATAACGCCCCGTCAGGAAATTATTATATTGAGATAATTCACAGGAACAGTATAAAGACATGGAGTGCACAGCCATTGAATTTTGTGAGAAATATAAATACCAATTATGATATGACTACCGGGCTAACCAAAGCGTTTGGAAACAATTTGAAACAGGTCGACAGCTCACCTTTAAGGTTCGGTGTTTACAGCGCCGATAAAAATCTGGACGGAGTGGTAAATTCCGGAGATGTGCTGGATATATATAATGATATGTCGAACTTTGTTTCAGGATATGTAAATTCAGATGTTAACGGAGATTATCAGGTTGATTTTTCTGATGTGATCCTGGCCATGAACAATTCGAACAGCTTTGTTGCTGTGATTGCTCCCTGATTTGAAACGCAGGTTGTCAAACTACAAATTAAGATCTGCAGATGTTGTTATTCTTCAGATTATAATTGACATATAGATCTTATCAGAATCTAAAATTACTTTTTTTAAATAATTTTTAAGTATTTACTTTTTTTCGTTTAAAATTTTTATTTAACCCGGATGTCAAAAATCAGACGTCATACGGATCTGTGAAAAAATACTAAACCTGAAACTCGGAATACGTAACTTGTAATTGAAAGAAAGCCGGAAGTCCCTCTCCGGTTTCTTAATTCATAAATCAATACAAAATACTAATAAATCATTTACCCGCATTCAACCAACTTTCATAGATCATCTCCTGTAAATTATCAGGATCTTCTGATCTTTCAATTTTGTATTTTGCCTTTTCTGAATTTTTAAGAATCACAGAAAATTCCCTGAGTTTATCTTCTCTCATAACAGTGAACTTTACAATATTATCTTCTTTCTTGTCGGATATTCTGCTGCTCATAGATGAACTTCTTACTCTGTATCCATCCATTGCTATGATCTCATCATTGACATCCAGTCCTGCTTTATAAGCAGGTGAACCTGGAACAACGTATGATATTATAAGTCTGTCACCGGTTTCTCTTGCTGAAATTCCGGTAAAAGGTTTTTCCGAATCATAAATAGTGCTCAGATTAAGTCCTGCATAGTTCAGGTATTTTTTCCAGTCGAGAGAATCTGTACTATAAAGATATGAATCAAAGAAACCCTTCAAACTGCTGCCGTTAAATTGTTCACAGGTCTTTATGAAATCATCATTTGTATAGCCTCCGTCTATCAGAGGAAAATTCTTATACATTGTCTTCATTACATTATCCAGAGAGTATTTGTTCTCCGAGTTGTGTCGGATCTCAAGATCCAGGAGCAATCCCACACATGAGCCTTTAGAATAAAAATCAGATTCGGCAATATATTTGTTGGGGGTATTGCCGCTGTGTTTTATCCATGCGTCAAAGCTTGATTCTTCAAGGCTCTGAACATAGTTGCCCGGTCTTTCTATATCACTCTCTATGCTTTGCTGAATTGTTTCCAGATATTTATCCGGAGTCAGGTATCCGGCAATGATCATAAATATATTCTGATAATAAGATGTGATCCCTTCGGCGATCCAGAATTCACCGCTGTAATTTTCTTTGCTGAAATCATAAGGATCTATTCCTTTTGGTCTGAGCTGTTTTACATTCCATGTATGAAAAAATTCATGGGCTATGTTTGATAAAAATCTGTTATAGTTTTCTTTATTCGTAAAAGTAGTTGAACTTACACTAAAGACAGATGAATTAATGTGTTCAGTAGCTCCGTAATCATACCGGTCGCGGATAAGCAAATAGTTGTAATGTTCAAAAGGCATATCCTCCCAGAAATCACAAACTGTCTTTGAGACAGTTCTGATATTATTTATTACCGAATCGGCGTTATATTCTATGTCCGGCGGGAAACTGACTGTAAATTTTTTATCATTTATGAAAAAATCTCTGTCAGTGTGATTCCCAATCAGCAGGGGACAGTCAGCAAGATAATCATAATTGCGTGCAAAGAATGAATTTTCTGAACCGTCACTTGTATTTAACCCCGTAGTTACATGCCAGTTTTCAAAGGGAATAATTTTAAGAACAAGCGAGTTGTTTCTGAGTTTTTCTGCAAACATCAGAACCGCGCTCGCATCAATGAATCCGCATTCATCGTTCAGACCCCTGGTTCGCATAGACATTTCATTGGAAAAAACTTTGTACATTATTGTATAGCTGTTACCTTCACTTTTTTTTACTCTCCAGGTATCTTTATCAGTTTTATGCCATTCAAGTTTTCTCCCGAAGTTATCTTCAGCTGAAAATTCCTGTACACCGGAAGAAAAATCAAGTATGATATATCTTCCCGAACGCCAGGCGGGAAGTGTAAAATCAATATAACCATCAGGATTTGGTGAATAATTTTCCACTTTTAAGGTGACTTCAAATAAATGATTGGAGGGGAAAGGCATACTCACACTGTAATTTATTGTTGTTTCAACAGAGGAGGCAGATGAAGCTCTGGTAAAATTCAGAAAGGGTATAAATAATATTACGGACAGAATGACTGAGTAAAGGAATGATTTCATAGTAAATATTTATTGTTTGTAATGCTTTAAACGGTACGGAAGGGAGGAAAATTAAGTTTCGGTATCTGCATGCCATCAGGCCGATCAAAGAAATAAATTGTTTAGCCAAAAATTTAAAATTAATATATTGAATTTTTATTGTTCATTTCAAAACTTATTTTAAAACAGTTTATAACAAAAAATAAAAGCTGATGAAGGTATTTTATATTCTTACTGTGATATTATTATTATTCTTCATACCAGATAAGTCAGATGCGCAGGATACTATATCTCCTCCTAATCCCGGGGGAGTTACAAAAGTATATGTGAGCATGATCATAAATAATATTTTTAAAGTAGATGCTGCCAGACAGATTATCACAGCTGACGTAGTCATAACCGCCAGATGGAATGATCCCAGATTAAAACATGATGCTTCAAGCAATATAATAGTAACGGAAGATAAGATTTGGGATCCGTTTCTTACATTCAGCAACCGGTTAAATACTTCAAAATCCTTTCCTGAAAATTTTACTATTCTAAATGACGGAACTGTACTGTATCTGCAGCGCATTTATGGCGATTTTACACAGAAGTTTTTACTGGAAGATTTTCCGTTTGATGAACAGAGTTTTCAAATAAGGATCATTGATATTACATTGAATCCGGAGGATGTTTTGCTCGAACCGGATACAATTATTCAATCGGGCATCAGCAACAATCTTGAGTTATCAGACTGGACAATCAAAAACTGGAGTTTTGAAGAAGCACCATTCGTAATTATGAATGGCCAGTCTGAAAGATCGTCTCTTCGTTTCTTAATAAACGCAAAAAGGGAAAGCGGGTATTATCTTCTTATATTCATGATCCCGCTGATACTTATTATACTTATGTCTTTAATGGCATTCTGGCTTCCGGCAAATTTATCGGCAAGTCAGATTACTGTCGGGACAACCTCTATGCTTACTCTTATTGCATACAGGTTTATTGTAACGTCTGAACTCCCGAAAATTTCTTATATGACCAGAATGGATGTTTTTATTCTTGGATCTTCCATTCTGATTTTCCTTACTTTACTTGAATCAGTCCTTACTTCGACTCTTGCAAATAAAGGACAAATCGAACTTGCTCAGAAATTGGATTTTAAATGCAGATGGATCTTTCCGTTATTATATTTGATCATTGCTTTATTTGCTTTGGTTTTTTAATCCATTGATCAGGATTTTATAAAATTCAAGTATAAGAAGATGTTAAATTAATCCGGATCATATATTACAGCAGTCTTTGATGATCAGGCAGACAGTTGAATTTTTTATTAAAGATTTATTTCCTTTTCACCTGGCATAAAACCTCTGAGCAATATGAATTCATATTCAGCGGGAGATAACTCTTCCGGAATATGAAGACTCAGTTAAAATATCTTACCGCCGGAGCAGGATCGGATACCGGGTTTATTTACGGATGGGGATTCAGATCAGCAATCAGTCACAGAAAACCGCTGATCCTAAATTTGTATAATCTTATTCATGGATTTTATGAAGCATAGCTTATTCGAAACCATATGATTTAAAGATCCTGATTAAAGTTGGATAATATAGATTTTATATTGAATATCAATAAATTTAATTGAAATTATATACACTATACTTCAGTTTAGATTCTTTGATTTATATTCGCTAAATTTACATATAATTTTTTACCCAAACAAAATTTAACCGCATCAACAATAAATGAAAATCATCAAATCCCACACGGCAGTGATATTATTTGCAGTTTCATTTTTTACAATATTCACACTGCTCGGAAGCAATAATTTCAGCTATCAGTATAAGATCAGTAATCAGTTATTGTCTGAGTTTAATATCACTCAGGATAACAGCAAAATTCTTGTATGGATCGAATTTAAAGATAAGGGAAGCAACATAAATTATATGCTTTCTCATCCTGAATTATATCTGACAAAGCAGTCTATAGAGAGAAGAAAAAAAGTCAAACCGGTTAATGCGCTGATTGATTTTACTGATATTCCGGTTAACAGCAATTACATATCACAGTTAAAAGATGCAGGTATAGAAGTAAAGAACAGATCAAAATGGTTTAACAGGATTTCTTGTTATGCGACCCAAAGTCAGATCGAAAATATAGTCAGCGAAAATTATGTAAACAGGGTTGATCTTGTTTTGAAAATTAAAAAGAACTATGACAATGCTGAAACGCTCAGAGCTTCTGAATTATCAGATAATAATATTAATGAAAACAGTGTAAGCTATTTGCTAAACTATGGAAACTCATTAGAGCAGATGGAACTGATCAATGCTCCCATAGCTCATGATTCCGGTTATCATGGTGAAGGTGTTTTAATTGCATCTTTTGATACAGGTGTTGATAATCTCGGTCATCCGGCATTTGATTCCATAAGAGCAAGAGGATTAAGGACTTATGACTTTGTTAATCATGACACTAATGTTGCCAATGAAAATGGTCAGATGGGTGAAGGCTCTCACGGTACAGCAACTCTCTCACTGGTCGGAGGTTATAAACCGGGTAATCTGATCTCTCCGGCATTCAGATCAAAATTCATAATTGCAAAAACAGAAAATACGGACAGCGAAACACCTCTTGAAGAGGATAACTGGATTGCAGCGGCAGAATGGGCAGACAGTCTTGGCGCGGATATTATTACTAGTTCGCTTGGATATCTTGATATGGATCCAGGCTCAACTCATTCTTATGACTGGACATGGATGAATGGAGACAGTTGTGTCATTACAATAGGAGCCGATCTTGCGGTCAATAAAGGAATAATCGTATGCAACTCTGCAGGTAATAACGGCTATAACAGCACACATAATACACTTCTTGCGCCATCTGACGGAGACAGTGTGATCTGTGTCGGTTCGATAAAAACAAATAAAAGAAGATCTTCATTTTCATCAGTGGGATTAACAGTTGACGGAAGGATAAAACCCGATGTATGCGCCTTCGGAGATAACAATTATGCTGCTTCACCCGGAGCCGGAAATACGGGATACTCTACAGGAAGCGGAACATCTTTTTCATGTCCTATGACAGCCGGTGCATGCGCCGTTATTCTTTCAGCTAACAGAAATCTTACTCCAATGCAGGTAAGAGAATTGCTGAGAACAACGGCAGACAGTTCTTTTGCGCCCAACAGGGAAAGAGGCTGGGGTCTGATAAATACTTGGGAAGCTGTCAAACTGGCAAAAAATCTGACTTCGATTAACAATACCAATAATAATTACTCTTCACAAATAGAAGGATATGATCTTTTTCAGAACATACCAAATCCGTTTAATCCTGAGACTGTAATAAGTTATAATATTCCCGAATCAGGAAATGTATTGATGAAAGTTTATAATATGCAGGGCAGGGAAGTAGCGACTCTGATAAATGAAAATCAAGGAAAGGGTAATTATTCCAGAACCTTCAATGCCGGTAATTTATCCAGCGGAGTTTATTTTTATACGCTTCTGGCAAACGGAAAATTTGTAGGTTCGAAGAGAATGCTTTTGCTGAAGTAAAAATCAAAAACGGTTTTATATTTAACAGACACAATGAATTGATTTTCTTTGTGTCTGTTTTGTTTCAATAGTGTCCAGATTAATTTTAAAAAGTTATAAAATATATTGTTATAACCTGAGATCAGGATTATTAAAATGATTTTAAAAGGAAACCGGCTGGTGATAAATTACCGCCAATGTGTATGGATTCCGGGAAATTTATCTTTATAACAAACGGGAGATTTTTCTTTGCCGAATTTCTTTTGATCTTTCATGACCTCTGTAAAAGAATGCCGGTAAAGTTTTACAATATTCAGATAAAAGTAATTTGTTTAAATCGTTCTGGACAAGACCGGTCTCAATGCCAAAAACTATGTTTATTTTGAATTTCATTTTCACAATTAATGATTTAACTTGAATCACTTTAACCAATATTTACAAAGGAATTATTAAATATGATTAATCCGGTGTCCTTAATTTCATCAGGGTTGTTTTATAAAAAGTGTATATCTCATTTCAAATATATAGTTTTATTTTTTTGCTTCTTTATATACGGTAAAAATACAAGCGCTCAGTATTATATCGAACCTGCATTCCCGTTGCTGCAGCCATTTGCAACACCTGTAACTGTTACACATTCAGATGACAGCACAAACCGGCTGTACGCAGCTCAGCTCAAAGGAATAATATATGTTTTTGAGAATTCCCCCACAGTGGATACTAAAAAGATTTTTCTTAATATCGGCAGTAAGCTTATAAATACCGGCGCGCAGGAAGGTCTTCTCGGACTGGCATTCCATCCTGATTTTGCAAACAATCCATACTTTTTTGTTCATTATGTATTTGACAGCACAGGCAGCCCTGTTCGCAAATGGATAAGGGTTTCAAGATTTAGCGTAAGCCCGGCAAATCCCGATTCAGCTTTGTTTGATTCCGAAAGGATACTGTTTTCGGTACCACTTCCAGATCGTAATCACAACGGCGGCCAACTCGCATTCGGTCCGGACGGGAATTTATATATTTCACTTGGAGATGGATATGCCGGAGGAGATGTATCACAGGATAAAACCAAGCTTTTGGGAAAAATTCTCAGGGTCAATCCCGATTCGTCATCAAACGGAAAAAATTATTCCATACCTTCAGATAATCCTTTTTACGGAAATCAATTTGGATGGAGAGAAGAAATTTATGCATATGGATTAAGGAACCCCTGGAAATTCAGTTTTGATGAGGAAAGCGGCAGAGCCTGGCTCGGTGATGTGGGGCAGTTCAGATACGAGGAAATCAATATTTTAGAAAGCGGAAAAAATTACGGATGGAATAAAATGGAAGGGATGCATTGCTATCCGGATACCACTGTTTGCGATACTGCAGGAAGAGGGTTTACTCTCCCGGTTTGGGAATATACACACGAAGATGTCTTGCAGCCTTATGCTGTGGTCTGCGGTAGCGTTTACAGAGGAAAATCATTTCCTCAGCTCAGAGGAAAATTATTATATGTTGACTTTTCCCAGGGAAAATTTCAGGCTCTTACTTTTGACAGTGTTAACGGCGCTTCAAATGAAATTCTCCTTGATACAAATTTATATTTTACTTCAATTGATCTTGATCAGAATAATGAACCTCTGATGGTTGAATATTCTCCTGCCAGCGGCCGGATATTCAGATTGAAATATTCAGGACCTCTGGAGCTTGATATTAAAATTATAATAGAAGGATATTTTAATGAAAAAGAAAATAAGCTGAATATCCGGGATACGGTTACGGCTTATCTGCATAATTCTGTTTATCCGTATCAGAAACTGGATTCTTCAAAAGCTGTAATAGATTCAACAGATTTCAGCGGCAGATTTCTTTTTTATAATGTACCCGGCGGAAATTATTATATAAGGATAAATCATAAGAATATACTGGAAACCTGGAGCAGTGAAGGAGGAGTTTATCTTGTAAGAGGAATTCCAAACTCATATGATTTTACCGATAGTGAGAATAAAACTCTGGGACTCCGGACAAAAATGATCGGTTCAAAATACTGTCTGATAAGCGGTGATGTGAATCAGGATGGTGTCATAAACGCTCTTGACCGGGCGTCAGTTGTATCTGCTATCGGAAAGGCGGATTATTCAAATAATGATCTGAACGGGGACGGAACGGCGGATTATTCTGACAGAGATTTACTGATAGAGAATATTGGTAAAACAAGGAAAACTCCGGATAAATAAAAAATAATTTTTATACAGCCAAAAATGAAATTTAAAAAATTAATATTAACTTTACTTGTCTTCTTTGTATCTGCTGATCTGTATTCGCAATCCGGAAAATTCTTTATTCATCAGACCAATGACGGAACGGTAATAGATATTAGTCTATATGTAAAAAGAAACACAGGTCCTGAATGGAGTCTTGGTTTTGCGAGTCTCGTATTTTTTTATAATAATGAAGCAATGGAAAATCCGAGAGAGATCACTGAAGGCGAATGGGATGACAGCTTGAATGCTGATTACGGAGATCAGTTTTTTGTGTTTTACGGTGATGGAAATTCTGTTTCTCTTGAGATAGGTCTGGATTCACTTCCTTCCGATGGAACAATAGTGTCAACTGATTCCATGCTTGTCGGAACAGTAAGATTTGACATACTTGATTCTCTTCAAAAAAATGAACTCAGCTGGGATCTTGAACATTGCGCAGTGCTTGATAATGCAGGAGCTGATATTACTTCTAATATGATCTTTTCCGATCCCGAAAATGTGCTCCTGCCGGTTGAACTTTCAAGTTTTTATTTTACTGTACAAAGGAATGAGGTCGGTCTGCACTGGATAACTGTTTCAGAAAAGAACAACGCCGGATTTAAAATAGAAAGAAGAATTTACGGTAGTGAAAGCTGGACAGAAACAGGTTCAGTTAATGGAAAAGGAAATACCAATGAGATCTCAGAATATACTTTCAAAGATAAAGATCTTCAGCCGGGTGTATATAATTTCAGACTCAAACAAACAGACTTCAACGGGAATTATGAATATTTTGAACTGTCTGAGAATGTGAATATAGAGATCCCTGTATCCAATGTCCTTTCTCAGAATTATCCGAATCCTTTTAACCCGAATTCACAGATATCTTATGAGGTCGGTTCGGGTAACGGCAATAAAGTAAGTGTAAGATTATCTGTTTATAACTCACTTGGTAAAGAGGTCGCAACTCTGTTTAAAGGAGAGCAGGATCCGGGATATTATAAGGTAAACTTTAACGGTCAGGCATATCCAAGCGGGATATATATTTATGTGCTGGAAGCGGATGGGACTGTCGCGGGCTCGAAAAGAATGATCCTGATCAAGTAAATTATTTTAAGTATGAACCGGAATGATATTTATGATTATAATGAATTTGCTGTTTTGGCTTAATAATAATTTTTTTATAATGTGACCGGATATTGTATAAAATACCGGTTTTTTATTCATTGTTGAGGTTTTTATTCTTTCAACATCCCGGCTCAGACATTCCCTTCCGTATAATATATCGGATTGTTAATACAATCTCAAATGATTATCTTAAATGCTTAATATTTTATAAAAACTAAACTATAATAAAAACATGGCTATCAATATTGGTGATAAAGCTCCTGATTTTACATTAACATCATTTACCCCGTCAGCTGAAACGGTAGATTATACATTAAGCGATTATGCCGGAAAGAAAAATGTCCTGCTTATTTTTTTTCCTCAGGCATTTACGGGAGTCTGCACAGATGAAATGTGCACAATCTCCGAAGATTTCGGTGAACTTGAAGGAGATGATCTGGAAGTATTCGGGATCAGTGTGGACGGTACTTTTGTACAGAAAGCCTTTGCAAAAGCAAACAATATTAAAACCAAACTTTTAAGTGATTTCAACAGAGAAGTGATCAATAAATATGACGTTGTACAGGAGATGTTTGCTCACGGAATGAAGAATACTTCACAAAGAGCAGTTGTATTGATCGGTAAAGACGGAAATGTGAAATATACTGAAGTTACTGAAAATCCGGGTGTTCAGGTTAATTACGATAAGATTAAAGAAGCGATTAAAAGTCTTTAACCGAAACCTCACAGCGGAAAATTAATTATTTATATATTAATAAATAGCGAAACTTTAAATTCTTTGATAATTAAGTGTAGATGAAAATTGTAAAGGATTTAAATGAAATTGTTCATAACAGAAATAGCGCTGTAACTGTAGGAACATTTGACGGTGTTCATCTCGGTCACAGGGAAATTATAAGGAAGCTGAATGCAGTAAAGGAATCAAATGATTTACGATCAGTAATTGTTACATTTGATCCTCATCCGCAGATTGTCCTGAGAAACAGGGATCGTGAAATCAAGATACTTTCCACATTAAAGGAAAAACTTGAAATATTCAGAGAACTTAATATTGATCTGGTTTATGTGATCAGTTTCACAAAAGAATTTTCACTTACACCCGCGGAAAGATTTTACAAGGAATATCTGATTGACGGTATCGGGATGAAAGATCTGATCCTTGGATATGATCACATGTTTGGAAAGAATCGTGAAGGAAATTTTGAAACATTAAAAGACCTTTCGGAAAAATTTGAATTTAAGGTTGATAAAGTTGATGAATACAAACCTGACGGAGATCACATCAGCAGTACAGTAATCAGACATTTGCTTGAAGAAGGAAATGTTGAAAAGGCTTCAGGATTGCTCGGCAGATTTTATTCTCTAGAAGGAACGATAGTTAAAGGAAAAAAACTCGGCAGAGAAATTGGGTATCCGACTGCTAACATTCGCTTAGATGATGAATTCAAACTGATCCCAAAGACCGGAATTTATGCAACTGAAGTAATCTTAGGTACAGAAAAATTTTACGGAATGATGAACATAGGGACTAACCCGACTGTGACAGATGATAAATCAATTAAAATTGAAGTCAACATTTTTGATTTTGACAAAGATATATACGGTGAAGAGATCAGGGTAAATCTGACTGATTACATCAGGGAAGAGAAGAAATTTAAATCACTGGAAGAACTGATGGAAAACATTTCAGGTGATAAGAAAAAAATATTAAAATTAAAAAATAACAGTAAAATAAATCAATAATTAACATTAACAAAAGAAAATGCCTTTAACAAAAGAACAAAAACAAGAAATAGTAACAAAGTTCGGCGAAAACGAAAAGGACTCCGGTAAAACTGAAGTTCAGGTCGCCATACTTACAAAGAGAATTAATGATCTCTCAGCTCTTCACTTCAGCAAATTCAAAAAAGACAATCATTCAAGAAGAGGATTACTTCAGATGGTTGGTAAGAGAAGAAAGCTTCTGAGATATCTTGAGAAATCCAATGTTGAAAGATACAGAAAGATCATCAAGGAATTAGAGATCAGAAAGTAATATTAACGGTTTAATGAAATTTAACGAAAACGAAAGAGAGTAAAGAATAAATGTCTCATATAACAAAAAGTTTAGAAGTAGGCGGAAAGACGATAACGCTTGAAACAGGAAAGCTTGCAAAGCAGGCAAATGGTGCTGTGATGATCTCGTCAGGTGACAATTATGTGTTATGTACAGTAACGGCTTCAGATGAAGCAAAACCGGGTCAGGATTTTTTTCCGCTGACAGTTGACTACAGAGAGAAGACAGCATCTGTAGGTAAAATTCCCGGTGGATTTTTTAAAAGAGAAGCGCGTCCGACCGAGAAAGAAATTCTTTCTTCAAGACTTATTGACAGACCGATCAGACCAATGTTTCCTGAAGGATATTTTAACGAAGTTCAGCTTTTATGTTCTGTCTATTCTTCAGATAAGGAAAATGATTCCGATGTGCTGGCGGCAATCGGCGGTTCGGCAGCATTATTAATTTCTGATATACCGTTTGAAGAACCGATAAGTGAAGTCAGAGTTTCGCGTGTGAACGGAGAGTTGATTGTCAATCCTTCATACAAACAGGTCGAAGAAGCTGATTATGACATTACGGTAGCAGGTACAGTTGATTCGATCATGATGGTGGAAGGTGAAGGAAGAGAAATTTCCGAAGCTGAATTACTTGAAGCTATTAAATTCGGTCATAAGTATATTGCTGAGATCTGTGTATTCCAGAAAGAGTTTATGAAAGAAGTCGGAAAAGTAAAACGTGAAATTGCCCCGGGTGAAGATGTTTCAGAAATGGAAAAAGATGTAAAAGAGGTCTGCGAAGCTGAAATTAAAACAGTCACAGGTACAATACTTTCCAAAGAAGAGAGAAAACTTAAGAATAAAGAGATATATGATAAAGTCATAGCGGCTCTTGGTGAGAAGTATCCCGAACAGGAGAAAATGCTTTCCAGGATCATTCATGACATACAGTATGATGTGATGAGAGACATGGTGTTAAACGAAGGTAAAAGACTTGACGGAAGAAAGACCACTGAAATCAGAAAAATTGATACTGAGGTCGGCGTATTACCGAGAACTCATGGTTCAGCTTTGTTTACAAGAGGTCAGACGCAGAGTCTTACTACCATTACACTGGGAACGAAAAGAGATGAACAGATGATCGAAGGATTAAAAGAGTTAACGACAAAAAGGTTTATACTACATTATAATTTTCCACCGTTCAGCACCGGTGAAGTTGGCGGAAGACCGGGACCGGGAAGAAGAGAGATCGGTCACGGAAATTTAGCCGAAAGAGCTTTAAAGAACTTATTGCCGACAGAAGAAGAATTTCCATATACAATAAGAGTTCTTTCAGATATACTTGAATCAAACGGTTCATCTTCCATGGCTACAGTCTGCGCCGGTTCTATGGCTTTGATGGAAGCCGGAGTAAAACTGAAAAAGCCTATCGCTGGTATTGCAATGGGTCTTATAATGGAAGGTGATAAAACCGCCATTTTATCAGACATACTTGGAGATGAAGATCATTTTGGCGATATGGATTTTAAAGTTGCAGGTACAGGTGACGGAATCACAGCAATTCAGATGGATATTAAAGTAAGAGGAATTTCATTTGACATAATGGAGAAGGCGCTTGCGCAGGCAAAAGACGGCAGGATCCATATACTTGGTGAAATGAAAAAAACCATAGAGACTGCAAGAGATTCGATCTCAAAATATGCGCCGCATTTATACTCTATGAGCATTCCTAAAGATCTTATCGGCGCTGTAATTGGACCAGGCGGAAAAATGATAAGACACATTGTCGCAGAAAGCGGCGCTGAGCTTAATATTGATGACGACGGTATCGTAACTATAGCTGCTATTGATAAGGAACAGGCAGCCATTGCAAGAAGAATGATCGAAGCGCTTACCGAAGTTCCTGAAATAGGAAAAATATACGAAGGCAAGATCAAAGGAATCAAAGACTTTGGAGCGTTTGTAGAAATATTTCCGGGTAAGGAAGGATTGCTGCATATCTCTGAGATAGATAATAAAAGAGTCAATAAAGTTGAAGATGTCCTTAAAGCCGGACAGATGGTAAAAGTTAAGTTGCTGGGAATAGATGACGCAGGAAAACTGAAGCTGAGCAGAAAAGTTCTTCTTCCGAAAGAAGATGCTAAACCGGTCAGTAACGAGGCTCCGAAGTAATCTTAATGTTCCATTTTTAAATTAAACAGAATCTTAAAATTATAGCAACTGAATTATGAAATTTGAAATTGATAAACAGAAAGACAAAACGATCTTCAAACTTGAATCCGATACACTTGGTCATGAGATTGCTCCTGAGTTGAAAGCGGAACTTATTTTTCTTCAGAAGGAAATTGATAATCAGTTCATAATTGATCTTGGTGATGTGAAGAAATGTGACAGTTCGGGTTTATCTGTTCTTCTGCTTTCCGAAAGACTTGAAAGAGAAAAGGAAAGAAAACTCATACTTCAGAATGTAAATACCAATGTCAGGGATCTGATGAAGATAGCAAGACTTGACAGGGTGTTTGATATCAGTTAAGTTTCAGGATATATATAAATGAAATATTATAAGAGCCGTGAGATTTTTTCTTACGGCTTTTTTTTTGCCACAAAGACTCAAAGTTAAAACATTTTTTATCTTACCCTTTTTTACTTCTGTCCTAAGCCGGGCTGACTGTCCGAAAAAGATTTTTTTATCTGATACTATTACCGTAGCTGCAGGCTTCAGCCTGCGATTTCATTGAAAAAACCCACCCTAAAGGTTACAGCTACATTTCATTCCTGAGATAACGCATGGGAGGGAGGTTAATTTTTAACCTTTGTGGCTTAGTAACTTAGTGGTGGAGAGTGCTTTCGTAACTCCACTATTTTTTTATTCTTTTATGAGCTTCTTTTAATTTTTTTGTAAGCTTATCTGAAATTTCCTTTTTATCATTTATCACAACCATGTGCGAGATCCTCGGCATTGCTCCGAGTGTCACTGCCTTGACTGTGTAATCATCAAATTCCCCGTCGGGAAGGTCCATGCCAACCCTTATTTCTTTAGCTTTGATCGCTGCTACGGCAAACTCCCGTCCGGCGCGGAACGAGATATATGTCTTTGTCGGAACTATCTGAAGATCCTTAAATTCAGATTTCATCTTCTTTTCAAGTTCATCATACAGTGGTTTCATTGATTCTTTTTTTACAAAAAGAGCATCAAGTAAATTTCCTGAATCAGCATATACGGGTTTACCGTCATTCAGAAAAATGCCTGCAATGAATGTTGCCTGCATGTGATTTATTCCCTTTTCTTTCTTGAGCCACGCAATAATCTCTTTCATTTTTTTCAGATCGGCTGACTTTAAAATTTTCATCCAGCCATTGAGATCATTACCGGTTTTTTCTTTTACTGAAGAAAGGAATTCTTCCTCATAATCTTTTGAAGTTTTCATTTTTGTATAATTTAGTTTATAAATTAATTTACTGAATGCAGCGCCACTCTGTTGCCTTCGGTATCTTCAAACATTGCAACAAATCCGACATCAGGCGAAACCTGTACTTTAGGCTGTGAGATCTTTCCTCCTGCTGATTCCACTTTATCCAGAACAATCTGCAGATCATCCCCACCGTTCAGGTAAAGTATCGGACCGTTTTCTGAAGTAACCGGATTCCTGCTTATGTAAATGTGATCTCCGACTCCTCCCTGTTCACAGGGAAAGAAAGCAAGATCAGCATCTCCCATTTTTGATACATTTAGCTCGAACCCGAATATTTCATTGTAAAATTTCACAGCTCTTTGAAAATCTGAGGATGGTATTGCAAACCAGTTAATTGCGTTTTTCATTTTTCACTTAAAAGTTTGATTAATAAAAAATATTTTAAACCTGAAAATTTAATGCGCTTTAATTAAGGCTTTATAAAAATAATGAAATAATAGTAGATTTGGTTCTCGAAAATTGCTAAAAAATATTTTAAATGAAAACACTATTAATAAACGGTAAGATAAGGATCTCAAAAAATAATTTTACATACGCTTTGGGATTTGATTCCGGAACAGGTAAAATTACTTTTTGCGGAAATAAGGAAGACGCGGAAAAATTCAAAGCTGATTTTGATGAAGTCGCGGATCTCGGAGGTAAGCTTGTTCTTCCGGCGTTCATAGAAGGACATTGTCATTACATTCAGGGATCGTTTAAGAATTCACAGCTGAATCTGAGAGATGCCGGTACAAAAGAAGATTTCATAAACGGTATAAGAGAATTTAAAAATAAGAACGGGAATAAATGGATATACGGAGGATTCTTCTCTGAAACTAATTTTAAGGAAGAAATAAAATTAGACAGATATTTTCTTGATGAAATATTACCGGATACTCCGGTGATCATTTCCAGATTCGATACACATTCGGGTATAGCTAATTCAAAAGCTCTTGAGTTATCCGGTCTTCTTAATACAGGAAATGAATCTGTATTTACCAAAGAAGAAATTATAAGAGATAAAAACGGCGAACCTACAGGTGAAGTAAAAGAAAGAGCAGGGGACTTTATACTTGACAGTATTCCGAATGCTACTTTAAGTGAAAGAACAGATATTGCGATTGAGCAGATGCGGAAATTCCATGCTCTGGGGATCACTGCTATCTCGGATATAACTTTATTCGAAGATCTTGAGATCTACAAAGAAATGATCGCGGGAAACAAAATGAGGCTGAGAGTTGATGCCCGGCTTCCTTTCCATGAACTGGAAAATATTAAAAAATATAAGAATGAATTCAGTGAACTCCCGGATCTGATCCAGTTTAAATCACTTAAAGCATTTTATGACGGCTCGCTTTCCAGCCGTACTGCTCTTATGCATGAAAATTATAAGAACACAGATCATAACGGGATCAAAACGGAATTTGTAAACACCGGTGAGTTTGAAGAGTTTGCTTACAGAATAGATGAAGCAGGTCTCCAGATGTCAGTGCATGCGATTGGAGATAAAGCGGTAACAGAACTGCTTGATCTAAATGATAAACTCATTGAAAAATTCGGAAAGAAAGACAGAAGATTCCGGATCGAACATGCACAGCACATTCAGGAAAATGATTTCAGCAGATTTAAAGATCTGAATGTGATCGCATCTGTTCAGCCGACACACTTATTCAGCGATGCAAAGACTGCTGAAGAAATACTTACAAATCCCGGACTCGAACATAATTATAAAAAACTATTTGACATCGGAGCAAAGGTTTGTTTCGGAACAGATTTTCCGATAGTCGGTGAAAGTCCGTTCGAGACCATCTATTATGCAATGACGAGAAAAGCTCCGGGTTTTGAAAATGGTTTCTATCCTGAAAATAACATTTCGCTCGATGACTGTATAGATGCATATACAATAAATAATGCATATGCGACATTTAATGAAAATGAAACAGGAAGTTTAACTGTTGGGAAATTGGCTGATATTGTTGTTATGGAAGATGACCTGTTTGAAATGACGGGAGAGGAAATCAGGGATGCGGGAGTTTATGAGACGTATTTTAGTGGAGAGAAAGTGTTTGGCGTTTAGTGATAGGTGTTAAGTATAAAGTATTAGGTATTGGGTATTGGGTATTAGGTATTAGGTATT
>CALMST010000308.1 GCA_937872315.1 uncultured Ignavibacteria bacterium
GCCAACGGTAATGAAAATAATTAACTTATAGCCGTTGGCTATAAAGCCAACGGTTATTTTAACCCCGCCACAGTCTAAGTAGCTTTATAGCTGGACTCTGACGAACGTATTGTAATTACAAATAACCTCAGAGTCTCCGAAGAGTCATTTCGAAGTAAAATTTTACAATTCCGAATAATGCCTGAGCGAAAGATTCTGCTAATGGTGCAAACCTGAAGGAGATTACCAGTAGAACTTTCCACATAAATGTAAACTTTTGTCAAATTATTCATAGCGAAATAACTCTGCGGAAACGAAAAACTTTTTTAGGTTATCGGTAACAAAGCCTGACTTGAAATGAACCCGGTTTATAAATAAACTTGATATATAAGATGATTCATTTTAATTTAGGAAGTTTTTAAAGCTGCAAATATGAAATGAATAATATGAAAAAACATTACACACACTTAATAACTTTTTGTTTTTTATTTCAAAGTTTAATACTCCTTGCTCAGGAATCCGGCGATACTATTGAGCCGCAGGATAAAGATACCTTTACAGTGATTTTAACTCCGGATTTAAATTCAGATTTGATTACAAAAGATGAAACAGGTACAAAAGTAAACCTGAGGATAATACCTATTTTAAATGATGTTTTAAGATACAATATAAGATCTTCTACTACGTCAATTGAAAAAAGTACGGAAACAAATGATAAAAAAATAATTTCTACAGAAGAAACGAATTATTTCTATACAGAAGAAGTATTTGAGATTTCATCAGCCGGTATTATCACTTTTAAAATAAAATTTGACAGTATAATTGTTGTTTCAACTGTTTTATCCGATTCTGAAGAAAGAACAATTTACAATTCTAATATGAAGAATTACATATGGAGTCATCCTGACTTCATACATTACAGTTCATTTATTCATGAAGATTTTTTTATCAGAGTTTCTTCAAAAGGCGAAGTAACATCTACTTACGGTATGGAAAAAATGTATGAAAATTTGTATTCAGCAATAGGTGATACTCTGACAATCAATCAGAAGGAAGATCTCAAGAACTATTACAATCAGGATTATTTTATAAATATTCTTCAGTCTCAGTTTCAGATCTTTCCGGAAAAAACTATATATGAAGATTACGGCTGGGTAAGAAGTTTTGAATCAGAAATTTTCGCTTTTCCTATCCGGAATGATTTTAATTATAAGCTGACTGATATCAAACAGAATAGCGATGAGTATATTGTAACTGTTGATGCCGGCTTGTCAATTAAAGTGTTAGATAAAAAAGTTAATGATGAAGACATATCTTATGAGCTCCAAAACTCGGCATTTTCCGGTAAAGCAAATTATGATTTTAATTTATCAAGAGGATGTCTTGTTAATAAACTTTCAGAAACCAGCATCGAGTTAAAATTAAAAATTTCAGATAACACAGACAGCATTCAATCTTATTTCGCAGTTAAGAACTATCTGAGTGTGATATTATTACAATAGTGTATGGGAATATATTCGAGATTTTATTGGTATTACAATAATTCAAAAGATTACTTTTTTAGAATAAAAAGAAAACTTCCTATACAAACTTATTTAGTCACCAACAAAGCTCTTGACTCAAACCAAACTATCTCATGAAATCAAGATTAGAAAAGACCTTTAAAATTTTCGTATTAACAACTCTCCTTATCATATTCTGTACTTGCAATGATAATATAACAAACACTTCAAATGATACAGAAAAAACGAAAAATGGTCGTGAACCTTCCTGGTCTCCTGATGGAAGCAGAATAGCCTATGTGGGTGGTACAACGGATAAAGAATTTGGTGTCTACGACATTGATATTTCTGAGAATGGGGAACCAAGAAAAATTGCTGTACCTGAGTTTGCATCTAGTCCGGATTGGTCACCTGACGGAAAGTGGATTGTTTACTCAAAAGATGGAAACATCTGTAAAAGGAAAGTAGACGAGGATTCTTCTGAGGTACAACTTACTTCCGGCGCCAGCAATTCTTTCCCTTCATGGAGCAAGGATGGTGAATGGATTGCATTTGATTCGAATTCGGATAGTCCAACCGGATTGCGTTTTGTCTGGAAAATGCGAGCCGATGGATCAGAAAAAAAGAGAATTATTTACACCCCAAATGCAGGTGAGGTTCGAATGCCGGATTGGTTTCCTGACGGGATCAGATTGGCTGTCGCAATAAATTTAGGCGGTCCTCGCGTAATTGCAATAATTGATACTTCAGGAAACTTTATAGCTCAATTAACAAACGATGGTATATCTGATAACTATCCATCTGTGTCCATGGATGGTTTAAATGTCGTATTTGATAAATCAGAAAATATTGGTCAAATATTCAGAATCAAAACTGACGGATCAGGACTTACAAGATTATCCGATAGCAACAGTATTGATCCGGATTGGTCTCCCGATGGAAATTGGATTACATTTTCTTCAGAATCTCCGATATTTATATGGATAATGAGTAAAGATGGATCTTCTAAGAGAAGATTGTAATAATTTTTCAATGCTGTCCAAATTAAATTATTATAAAGTATTAATATTCCATAATACCTTATAATTTGATAAATTTTCCCTTCCTCTTTTACAACCTCACCCAGACCCACAATGCCATTAGGTTAAGGAAATTACGAGTGGAGAATTTTTTAAATGAATATTTTTAAAATCGTTTCAAAATAGAAATAATTTTCGGGTGTTTCAAAAAAATCCGCCTGTAATAAATTGCCGAAAGAAATTCAGAGTATTGGTGAAAGCAAAAATTTCTTGTTTGAGCCGACTGTCAGTGCTTTTCTGACAGGCGGTGAGTTGAAATTTTTGCCTCCAATACGAATGAATTTCCGGCAATTTATTACCGCGGGAGATTTTTCTTTGTTACTTTCTTTTGATCTTTCAAAAGAAAGTAGGGTAAACCAGAGTATAGTTGAAATCTATTCTACAATATTATAAAATGTTTTGAAAAGAGCTGATAACAAAAAGGATTAGATTAAATTTTTTGTTTTTAACAATAAGAATTTGCCACACGCTTATTTCAAATTCTTAACTTAATGGCATTAGGGATTAAAGGAGGAGTTGTGAATAAAATGATTACAATTCAAACATTATGAACAGAGTTTTCGAAATTTAATATTTTTTAAGTAAACGTTTTGGACAGAGTTAATAATTTTTTATATCTCTACTATTTAATGACTAAATATAATTTATAATATTGTCTATTTTTCCATTCAAATTATTTTAAACAAAACTTATCCGCATAATGACCGAACCCGAAATAAACTTTTCGCTTGCAAAACAATTTGGATTACTTGAAGATGAATATGAAAGAATCTTAAAAATATTAGGACGCACACCTTCTTATACCGAACTCGGAATTTTCTCCGTGATGTGGAGCGAACATTGTTCATATAAAAACTCAATCCTGCAATTGAAAACTTTACCAAGAAGCGGCGGACGGTTGCTCGTCGGTGCAGGTGAAGAAAATGCCGGATTGGTTGACATCGGTGACGGACTTGCAGTAGCATTTAAGATAGAATCGCATAATCACCCTTCTGCTGTCGAACCTTATCAGGGAGCGGCGACGGGTGTGGGAGGGATTTTGAGGGATATATTTACTATGGGCGCAAGACCGATAGCGGCACTGAACTCGCTGAGGTTTGGGAGGATAAACGATGGGAAGGCGGAAGAAACGGTTGAAACCGTTTCAACGGTTTCTGACTCCGGTAGATCAAAATTCCTGTTCAAGAATGTGGTAAAGGGCATAGGTGATTACGGTAACTGTTTCGGAGTGCCTACGATCAGCGGAGAAGTTTATTTCGAAGAATGCTATCAGGATAATCCGCTTGTTAATGCAATGGCAGTCGGAATAGTTAAACACAATGAATCAGCAACGGCTACTGCAAGCGGTGTCGGTAATCCTGTGTTTATTGTCGGTTCATCAACCGGCAAAGACGGTATCCACGGCGCTACTTTCGCATCGGAAGAGATCTCTGAAGAATCTGAATCAAAACGTCCTAATGTTCAGGTCGGTGATCCTTTTACCGAAAAACTTTTACTTGAAGCTACACTCGAAGTCATAAGATCCGGCGCGGTAGTCGGAATTCAGGATATGGGTGCGGCGGGTATTACCTGTTCGACTAGTGAAATGAGCGCTAAAGGAAATTGCGGTATGGAAATAAATCTTGACCTCGTTCCGCTGAGAGATGAGAACATGAGCGCTTATGAGATCATGCTTTCAGAATCACAGGAAAGAATGCTTGTTGTTGTAGAAAAAGGTAAAGAACAGATCGCAATAGATATTTTCCATAAGTGGGATCTTAACTGTGTTGAGATCGGTAAAATTACGGAAGAAGAAAGAGTAAAGATCTATTACAAAGGAAAACTTGAAGCGGATGTCCCCCCCTATGATCTCGTTCTGGGAGGAGGAGCTCCGGTATATAAAAGAGATATTAAAGAACCGGGATATTTTAAAAGTAAAAGAGCTTTTGATCTGAATTCAGTTGACGAACCTGAAGATCTGAATAAGGTTTTGTTGACTCTTTTATCTTCTCCGAATATTGCAAACAAAAAATGGGTTTATGAGCAATATGATTATCAGGTCAGAACAAATACTGTAATTCTCCCCGGTGGTGATGCATCGGTAATCAGATTAAAGGATACAAAAAAGGCTTTGTCTGTTAAGGTTGATTGTAACGGTCGCTATGTTTATCTTGACCCTTATAAAGGCGGAATGATAGCAGTCTGCGAAAGCGCGAGAAATGTAGCTTGTACCGGAGCAAAACCGCTTGCCATTACTAATTGCCTGAATTTCGGTAATCCGTATAATCCGGAAGTTTATTACCAGTTCTCTGAAGCAATAAGAGGAATTGGTGATGCTTGCAGGATCCTTGAAACACCTGTCACAGGAGGTAATGTAAGCTTTTATAATCAGTCAAAGGATTATGCAGTTTATCCGACTCCTGTCATCGGAATGCTTGGACTAATTGAAGACGTGGATAAGGTAATGACAAGTTATTTTAAAAATGAAGGTGATATCGTCCTTATATTGAGTAAAGTAAATGATGACGTTTCCGGATTAAATGACATAGGAGGAAGTGAATATCTGAATACCATTCACGGTATCACAGAGGGAAATTCTCCTGACATTGATACAGGATTTGAAAAAAAACTACAGGAAGCAATAATAAAACTGATCGATGAAAGGCTTGTGAATTCAGCTCACGATATCTCTGACGGAGGTCTTGCAACAGCTCTTGCAGAATGCTGCATTATGGATCCTGAGAATATCACCGGTTGTGAGATCAGCATCGGATATTCCGGCAGAAAAGATTTCAAGTTATTTGCTGAAACTCAAAGCTCAATTATTGTTTCGGCGGATCCGGAAAACATAAAAAGAATTTCTGAGATCGCAAAAGAATATTCTGTTAATGTAAAAGAAGCCGGTGTCGTTAAAGGAAACAGATTAAAGATAAATTCCGGTATAGATCTTCCGGTGAGAGAGATTGCTGAAAGATATTATAATTCCATTAAGAATATTATGGAGATTTAATTGAAAGCTGAAAGTTTATTGAAATTCAAAAATTCACGCACAATGTCACATCATACATTATATAAATTTTAAAATGAAAAGACCTTTACTTATCTTCTTTATAATTATCTTTTCGTTTAAAGTAATTTATTCCCAGACAATTGATCAGTCACAATTTTCAAAGCCCATAGAATTATTACCCGATCTTAGACTTAATACAGTTAAAGAAAAAGGAGAAACTGCCAACTCCACTTTACCTATCGCGATCAGCATAGCAAGTTTTCTCTATCTTTTTAATCCCGTAGTATTAATTGAAAATGACAAAATAGGCGGCGGACTTACAAAAGAATTTTCTCTTGGATTCGGATATTTTGGCCAGGAGAGGATCTCGCTTGAATATTCATACATATTTGTACAGGATCTGAAAAGCAGGTTGTTCGCGGGTTATACTCACGACATTTTGCTGAAAACCGGCATAAAACCTTCCAATACCATGCAGGGAACTTCCGTAATTTCTTTAGGAACGGGATACTTTACAAACTTCTCCCATCCGGGTGTATATGGTGACCTGTCTTACGGTTATTCGATCCGGAATGATAAAATACTTTTTTATCCGAGTTTTAAATTGCGATACACCTATGTATTTGAAGGCTCGGATATTTTTGATTTCTCTGCCGGGATAGTTATAGGTCTTGCTAATCCGTGGATGGATTTGAAAATAAGAAGAAAATATTAACAATGTTAAAAATGAAATCGATTTGCTCAGACCCGAAAAATTGCAGTAGTGTCCAGAATAAATCTTTGGATCTTTAAATATTTATATATCAATTCAAAATCTAAAAAAAAATTTCATTTACCAAACAATCCCGCCTGTGATAAATTGCCGCCAATAAAAAGAATTTCCGGCAATTTATCACCAGCGGGCGATTTTTCTTTGCTTATATCTTTTGATCGTTCAAAAGAAAGAAGGGTAAAATATTCTGCAAGTTTCAAGCTTCTACCATTTATATAAATTGTCTAGGACCAGATAGGGAAAATTGTCTGCCAAAATTTTTTTAAGGGATTTTTTTTTATGGATACTTTTAAAAATTATATTTCCTATTTTATCGTATACAAAATTTGGAAAGCCAGTCTGCAGAAATATTAAAAAAGCCGGCTTCATTTAAAATCCATTTCCCGAAATCTTTTGGTGAATTCTTTTTAAAGATTGCCGAGCTTACAATGTTTGCGTTTAAAAATCTTAAAGAGATCTTTAAACCGCCATATGAATTTAGTGAAACCCTCAAACAGATGTATGAGATAGGATATAAATCTTTACCTCTCGTTGCTGTTACCGGTTTTATTATAGGACTTACCCTTACTCTCCAGTCTATACCTACTTTATCAAAATTCGGCGCCTCTTCACTCGTACCCTCAATGGTTGCCCTTGCAGTAATACTTGAGATCGGACCCGTGATCACAGCTCTTATATTCGCCGGAAAGATCGGTTCGGGAATAGGTGCAGAACTTGGTTCCATGAAAGTAACGGAACAGATAGATGCCATGGATGTATCAGGATGTAATCCATTCAAATATCTTGTAGTCACAAGAGTTACCGCTGCCACATTTATGCTCCCTGTTCTTGTATTTCTGGCTGATTTCATAGCTCTGATCGGTGGCTTTATTGCGCTGAATCTGACTAATCAAATGAGCCTGAAATTGTTCCTGATGAACTCATTTTCTAGTATTGAACTTCATGAAATATTAGCTTCCACTTTCAAAACCTTTCTCTTCGGATTCAGCATAGGAGTTGTCGGATCTTATGAAGGATATAATGCTGACAGAGGTACCGAAAGTGTCGGGATTGCCGCAAACACGGCTGTAGTTATTTCTTCTTTGCT